>QNER01000192.1 GCA_003646175.1 Candidatus Parabeggiatoa sp. nov. 1 | reverse complement strand
GTATCACTAAGTTATCTCGTGATGCTATCGCTTGGTTTTGCGATAGTATCACTAAGTTATCTCGTGATGCTATCGCTTGGTTTTGCGATAGTATCACTAAGTTATCTCGTGATGCTATCGCTTAGTTTTGCGATAGTATCACTAATACTGATTATCCTTCCAGGAAGTACAGATAGTACAACGGATTGACGGATGTTACGGATTGTTATTAGATAATACAACGTATTGAGTTACTTGGATTGTGATTGATAATAAAAAAATCCGCAAACTCCGTCAATCCGTTGTACTAGCTGAGAAAAAATCCGCAAACTCCGTCAATCCGTTGTACTAGCTGAGAAAAAATCCGCAAACTCCGTCAATCCGTGGTACTAACTGCTTAATTCTTGTAGTTATTCTTCATCATATGGTATATAGGGTTGTGTTATCAAATCTGTAGGCGTGGGCGGAAGTGCATCCCGGGAAATGATCATAAAGCGATTTAAATCCCGCCGAGTCAACGATGCACAGCGATTATCCAACAAACTGGCTCCCCCTAAAAAATTTTTAGGCAACACCAGTAAACGCTCGTCAATATCTACATCAGGGGAATTAATTTTTACGACACCATCTAAACCAAATTCTGATGAAGCATCTATAATACTTTTAGAAAAATCATAAATTCCATAAATCCCTGCTGTTGTTGTGATGTTGATATTGCCACCGTCACCACTAACCGCTTTGGCAGTTATTTTACTGTCATCCAGTGCCAGAAATTTTGGGTTAAGCGTGATATTACCACCGTCGCCTTCTTCGGCTTTGACATCAGTAGTAATCTGACTGTTAGTTAAATAGAGATAGCCGGGAGAATAGATTGTTATGTCGCCCCCGTCGGCGCTGACAGCTTCAGTTTGGATAAAGCCATTTTGCATACACAACGAATCTTCTACCTGTAATTCCAGATAACCCGCATCACCTATCGCGTCACTTCTGGCTGTGATAGTCCCTTTATCAGTGAGGGAGATATGACGCGCTTGTATTTTCACATCGCCACCTTGCCCAAAGCCAAGGGTACTGGCATTTATTTTTCCGTTATTTTTTATGGTTAAATTGCCAACATTGATGGTAATTGTGCCCCCTTTACCGAGGCCTTGTGTGCCAGCCTGAATAGTGCCACCATCCTGTATCTCTATCACTGGTGCAGTGATTTTAATGGTGCCCCCTTCACCGGCCGTGAAGACATTACTCAGTAAACCACTGTTGTATCCGGTTATTAGAATCGCTGTTTGGGCCTCAATGGTTAATGTGCCTCCGTTGCCGTCGTCATAAGTTGTGTCTTTATTACCCGCGCTTGAATTAATTTGTCCACCGTCTTTTAATGTAAGCGTATCCACTTGCACCAACACATTGCCAGCATTACCCAGTCCGTCGGTATCTGCACGAATGACACCGCCATCTATTGCCAAAGTTGGCGCAATAACGGTTATTTGACCACCTGTGCCAGTTGAGACTGTGTTGCTCACGAAGCCACTACTGAATTTGTCCATTTGACCGGCAATGGTTATTTCGGCGGTGGCAGTTGCGGTAATATTACCAGCGGGGTTTGCGTTTTGAGTCGTGCTGACGAGTTGGGTGCCGTCAGTTAAGCGGATTTTGTCGGCCGTTAGCGTGATGCTACCTGCTTTCCCGCTGCTCTTGTCAAGAGATTCAGCAGTAATTTTGGTGCCGTTGGTAAGTGTTAACGTATCGGTGGCATTGATGGTAATGCCTTGGCCGTCGTTTTCCGCCGACGTATCGGCAAATATGTAAGCATTTTCCATAAATATCTGCCCACCGTGAATGTACACTTTCCCACCCCCAGCACCGCTGACATCAATATTACCAATGTCTCGTTCTGCACGGTCTGCTACTGGAGTAGAATCGGTTATTGTAATCCGGCCATATTGCTCAAATGCTTTAGTCGATATTCCCCCTGCCTCTGGATTCACAAACACTTCTCCGGCCGACGCGACGCTAACCAAGTACACTTGCCCATTGGTTTTATCTCTTTTGATGGTTAAATTCTCGCCGGTCGTTAGTTGGCTATCTCGAAATGTCAAATGGCCACCTGTGAATGACAGGGTTTTGTCACCCGGCACCGCCAAAAAACTACGCTCGGTGGAAATACCCGCAAAAGATTCGTCCAAAAACCCAAAAGCCGTCGGCGGTGCGACTGTCAATAGACTTTGCTCAGGGCGCGTCGCATCAAATCGCCCTTCTTCGCCTAAACGCAGATAATTGGCTGTGCTAACATGCAGCGAGCCTTGGACATCTAATCTGGCTTGTTCGCCAAACATAATGCCGGCGGGATTAAGAAAATACATATCGGCATTGGGAATTGTGGATCGCAATAAACCATTAATATAGGAAGATTTACCCCCGGTGACGCGGCTAATGACATGTTTAATAGAATTAGGGCCCGAAAAAATCGCACTTTCATTATGGTTTAGATTAAAAGTGCCAAAACTGTGAAAAAGGTTATTGCCCAGTTGTTGTCCTAGATGGGATTCAATCGCAAAATCAGGCCCTTGCAACGCACCGCTGGAGCCTAACGTGCCATCCAGTACCACTTCGGCATGGGTAACTGTCGTTATACCCAATGCGACAACCAGTAAGCCTATCTTTTGAAACATGAGTTTTTTCCTATTCTGTACGGATGCTATCCCTTGCGGGGATAGTATCCGTTTGAATCGATTTGACGGATGCTATCCCTTGGGGGGATAGTATCCGTTTGAAGAGTTGACTATTAAATATTGGATTGCGCGCATTCTCAGTCACGCACGGACAAGTACAACGGATACGCGAAATAAACGGATAAAAGACCAAATTCACCTTGATGCGAACTTTGTACCAAAAGCGGCCTAATCTCCTCAGGAGTACCAGGCGAACCTGGTACGAAAACCGGCCTAATCTCCTCAGGAGCACCAGGCGAACCTTGTACCAAAAGCGGCCTAATCTCCTCAGGAGTACAAGGCGAACCTGGTACCAAAAGCGGCCTAATCTCCTCAGGAGTACAAGGCGAACCTTGTACGAAAACCGGCCTAATCTCCTCAGGAGTACAAGGCGAACCTTGTACGAAAAAAGGCCTAAGGACTAATGGCACTTACTTAACAGGAGTCTGCCAGTTTCAACTTGGGCACCCAAACTAAAGTTTGGACTCCTGCCTCCCAAACTAAAGTTTGGACTCCGGCGAACCTTGATAGTGTCGGCTGGCGCTAATCTCTAATCCGTTGTACCAGAATATTCTACAACCGGTTGTACTTCATTATAAACTATCACGTCATTTTCTAAGCGATAGCCATAGAATATATGAAAACTGCCAGCACCTATCCCAACAAAATCTCTGCTGTCAATCGGCACGGTGTACTGGACTGGCAGAGGAATACTTTTCTCTGTGGCCACCAACTCAGCCAAATCTAAATCCCACGGCTGGTATTGCTTCTGATCATCCATCATAAAAAATTGCGCTTCCTCACCATCGGTAGGCGTATAACTGATGACTGTCAGAATATCGGCTGTCTTTCCCCTATGAGCAGAGTCCACGGTGATATGACCGGTCATAACCACATGTTCAGAAAGTGTACTCCCCAGCGGAACCCAATCGCCATTAACCATGGTGAGATAAAAGACTGCCTTGGTAGCAAGTCTATTCCCATCTCCGTTTATTGCGATACTATTTCCCAAAGTACTGTCAACATCGGCACTGTCATCACGATGCGGTGCATTGGTGTTGTCGGGGGTAAATGAAAAAATATCGCTACGAGTTTTGGCACCGAAATTATCAATGGCTTCAACTGCCCAGTAGTATTTGGTCAAATCCTTGAGTCCTTGGCGGGATTTTTCGGTTTCCTCGTCTATCACGTTGGCTTGATTGTCAATAAACGTTGTTGTGACTCGGAGTTCTTCTTGTTTGTAAACCACGGAATTGTCAAAGTCTTCTTCGTCAGCGGCAATCAGTAGTGTGTAAGTGAACGGATCGCCATCCGGATCGCTTGTGTCATCCCAATAAAACCGTAATGTCGTGGCAGGGGGCGGTTCCACACCTGCAAACGGAGACAACAACTCGAATGAGTCAGGTGCTTGATTACCGGCCTTATTTTTATACACGACTGAACGCTCTATCGGGGAAATGTCATTGGTTTCACGGTCACGCACAAAGTAAAACACTTCATATTGACCGGGTTCTTCAAAAACATCTACCGGTTTGTCGCAATAATCAGTGACATTACTACATCGCAAATCACCGTCTACTCTCAATACCCCTTCAATTTCTCGTTGTTCTGTGTACTCATCCTGATCATCCGTTGTCAGCACGATTGAAGGTTGGCGAATATCCACAGGCGCACCATTGACCCGATTAGCGTTGTTCACCTTGATGTACAAATCAGTAGAAGATTGTTCCGGCGTTAAGTACCTAGTCTCGGTGACACTGAGGATTTTAGCCGCTCTTTCACTTTCAGAGTTAGTGATCAAATCCGCCCCGGCACCCAGGTATAATTCGGCTAAATTGGGGCCATCGCCTATTTCGGCTGAGAGTACATTGCTGCCTTGCTCATCCCCATTACTATCGACCAACGGATGCTGTGCCGCGTTATCAAAGTAGGGATTGTCAAGATTGGCCGAATTGCCACCCCGTCGCGTATAAATTTCAGTCAGATCAGTCGCTGTTTCAAAAGCGTCTTTAAAAGAGGCCCCACGTCCTAAGCGTTGAAACAAGGCTTCCATAAAAAACTCGCCGGTGCGAATATCGTCTGGTTCTTTTGGGCCTTTGTAGGAAACTTCATCGGCTGCGGCACTGGTAATAATCACACGATTTGAACCTGACAGTTCTGGAATAAAACTGCCTGAATAACAATAACCTAGAATAACGATGCGGGGTTCGGCCAATGCGTTTTCGTTCAATGCCTGTTCTAGCGTGTTGAGCCACTCGGCTATTTCTGGGGGCGTAATGGTTTCATTATCGCCATCGTTGTCAATATAAAAATGGCCCTCGCGTCCACCATGATCAACCATGATCAGATAAAAAGGCCCGGGGGAACCCTTCATTTTGTCCGACAAGTCTGCAAAGGCAGCTTGAATGGCCGCTTTACTGGGTATGTCGTCAACACCGTCTTGAGCAAAGTTGTAATTGAAATAGTAGATGTTGTCGTCTTCAACTCTCCTTTTTCTCAGTTTGTGGTAAATGCGGTTAGTGGTTTTGTTGTGAGCCGCTAAACCTTCTTCATTAGCCAGTTTACCCTGCACAATAATGGCATAACCGGCTGATTTTCCGACTAATACGGATTCTTCAATGGACTCAGACTCCTTGAGTAATGATACAGCGGCAAACGTCGTTTTAAAGGTGTATTTACCTTTTTGGGTAAATCCATCTAAGTCGATAAATTCATATTGGCCGGTATTGGAGTGGGTTTCTTCGGTTTCAGTTCTCGTCGTGCCATCTGGGGCAATGATGGTGAGTTTAATTGGCAAACCAGACAGATCTTTATCACTTTCTGGTAAACGGTTTAGCTTGCCAGTCACATTGAGGGTATCATTTTTTAAAATAGTACTGTTGTTTAGCTCAATAAATAATTTGGTATAAGCCTGTTCGCCAATGGTGACTTTGAGGGTGTCTTCAGCAACATTGCCGGCTCTGTCAAAAGCACGGGCAGTAATCGTGTAATTGCCCGTTGGAAAACTATGTACTTCTTCGCTAACATCATAAGACCACTGATCACTACGTGTTGTGAGAGGTAGCCATGTCAGTGAAGCTGTAAAGGGATTGTTGCTATCACGGCTTATATACAAAGAGCCGTTGTTCACTTTCAGTTCAATACGATCCAGTCCAACCCCGTCTTCTGAATCAAAAGCAGTGCCTTGGATAGATGGCATGGTTTTAAAGCTGCTATCGCTTGCCGGCGAGTTTATCGTTATTTCAGGCAACGTGGTATCAATAAGATACGTTTCTGTCTGTACCTTACTTAACTTACTTTGTGCGTCAACGGTAACGAATTTGAGAGTGGTGTTTTGGGTAATTTCCAGAGGAAGCACGTATTCCATGGAGTCTGTTGTTGGCTTGGTACCATCCAAGGTATAGTAAATCTTTTCACAGTCGATACAGTTCAGGCTCACTTCTCGTTTACTGTTGTAGAAGACACCTTTTGGTAGAGCATAATTGTTAGGTAAGGCGTTACTAGCGAGACTGATGTTCTCATGGTAGCTCACAGCACCATTCACAACTTCAAAGGCATCCAAGTCGTTGTCATTGTCAATGTCAACCCAAGTATGAACACCCCACCATGAATAATCTTGTTGTGCAGACTCAACAAAGTTAGGCTGACTGACAGCACCTGTGTTCTCATAATACCGCATGTCAAAACCTACAAAGAAGGCATCCAAATCCCCGTCATGATCTATATCGACAAAACTGGGGCTATAGGTTGTGTTAATCCCAACAAGATGGTTTTGCTCTGTGTGTTCCACAAAGCTGGGCTGACTAACCGTACCTGTGTTTTCGTAATACCTCACTATCCGTTTGTTATCATCAATAATGAAGACATCCAAATCCCCATCATTATCAATATCAACCAAAGTGGGTGGTTTACTGAACCATTCGGTATTAATTTCGGCATTAATTCCAGCTAACAGATTATTTTGTGCGGTAAGTTCAACAAAACGTGGACTGCTGCTAGTGCCCCGGTTCTCGTAGTACTTGGCGGTGTAAACGTTTTTACCTTCCTCATCATGGGCAATTCCATTAATGATGGCATCTAAGTCCCCATCATGATCAATATCAATCAAGCGTGGTTGACTGGAAGACTCCACCTTTGCATCTGCTAACGGATTATTTTGCTTGGTGCGTTCCTCAAAACGTGGCAGACGGTTTGTACCCGTCGTGTTTTCATAATATCTTACTGTGCCATCCTGTGCCCCGATAAAAACATCCAAGTCACTATCATTATCAATATCAACCATGGTGGGAGTGCAATCAAATCCTACATCCACATTCGCAAGCGGATTGTTTTGCTCGGTGCGTTCCACAAAGAAGGGCTGACTGACGGTGCCCATGTTTTCATAATGCTTCACGGTACCATAATTTGTGCCGATAAAAACATCCAAATCACTGTCATTATCAATATCAACCAAGCTGGGTTCGCTGAAAAGCCTGACATTAATCTTTGCCAGAGGATTTTCTTGCTTTATGCGTTTGATAAAGTTTGGCGCGTTAACCCTACCTATGTTTTCGTAGTACCTCACCTGGTCAGATCCTGCACCAATGAACGCATCCATATCCCCGTCATTATCAATATCAACTAAAGTGAGTTGTTTATTGTAATTTGGCAAATCAACATCCGCGAAGGGATTGTTTTGCCCAGTGCGTTCAACAAATTTTGGCTGACTGGCATCGCCCATGTTCTCGTAGTATCTCACCGAATCACTGACGTTAATGAACGCATCCAAATCTTTGTCATTATCAAAATCCACCAATGTAAGAACACTGCCATAGTATGTCTCCACGCCATGAAAGGGATTGTATTGCTTGGTGCGATTGACAAAAATGGGATGGTTGGGCATGCCCTCGTTTTGGTAAAATCTTACTGTGTCATTAGTGACAACAAAAGCATCCACGTCTTTGTCATTATCAATATCAACCAAAGTGAGTGTTTCCTCAATCCCCACATGCACACCCACAAGAGGATTGGTGTGTTTTTTAAAGTGTGGCTTTTGAACCTTGCCCGTGTTTTTGTAGTAAATTACCGTGTTATTTGCCGCAATAAAGGCATCCAAGTCCTTATCATTATCAAAATCAACCAATGTTAACTGAGACAACTGATAAACATACAACAATACTTCTTCTTCCTTTACGTCCGCAAGAGGATTATTTTGCTCAGCGCGTTCAAAAATAGGCCTATTTACGGTGCCTGTGTTTTCGTAGTACGCAGTGGAATCATCAGCCAAGAAGAAGGCATCCAAATCACCATCACCATCAATGTCAACCAAACTGGGTTTACTAGCCAATGGCAGATTTCGCGAAGAAAAAGAAACAAAAGCGGGTTGATTGACACTGCTTGTGTTCTTGTAGTATTTCACTGTGCCATCATCGGCCTTGATGAAGGCATCCAAATCACCGTCGTTATCCATATCAACTAAGGTGGAAATGACACTCGCTTTCACATCTGCAAATGGATTGTTTTGCTCATTGGTTTGTTCAACAAACTGTTTGCCAAAGTCTGTGTACTCGTGCTGGTAGCACTTAACTGTGTCAACTGTGCCGTTTTTTGCAACGCTGAGAAAGGCCTCCAAGTTTCCGTCATTATCAATGTCAACAACGGTGACTCTTCCCTCCTTTATATTTACAAAGGGGTTGTTTTGCGCCATGCGTTCGACAAAAACAGGCCGGCTAACACTACCAGTATTCTCGTAGTACCTTATTGGACCAGTTCCCATACCAAAAGCGTCTAAATCGCCATCTTGATCAATGTCAACGAAACCGAGGCTGGAAATGTTCTCCACATCCACCTTACTCAAAGGATTGGTAGTATCATCCGTCGGTTCCTTAAACACCGGGCCGCTAGCACTGCCTGTATTTTGGTAGTATTTGATTGTATTGCGAGACGTGATGATTTCACCATCATTGTCACGAATGTCTACGCGGATGCCGATAAAGGCATCCAAATCCCCATCATTATCAATATCAACCAAAGTGGGGGCGCTGTTATCCACAGACACACCATTGAGGGGATTATTTTGGTCAGTGTACTCGGCAAAATCGGGTTGACTGATAGTGCCTTCGTTCTGGTAGTATCTCAGCGGGCCGTAAGAACTCCTAGTGAATACATCCAAATCCCCATCATTATCAATGTCTACCAAAGCGGGGGGGATTCTAGCATCCACAATACCACCGAAAGGATTGTCTAACTTGGTGCGTTCGACAAAATCTGGTTCACCAACAGTGCCTTGGTTTTCGTAATATTTAACAGTGCCATCGCCTGCCCCAATAAAGGCATCCAAATCACTGTCATTATCAATATCAATAAAGGCCGGGGCACTGTTATTACCTACATCCACACCATGAAAGGGATTGGCTGTGTCTGTGCGTTCCTCAAACATCGCGTGACTTGCGCTGCCGGTATTCTCATAGTATTTGACTGTGCCGTAAGTCGTGATGATTTTGCCGTCATCGTCCTGAACTTCCACGCTACCACCGATAAAGACATCCAAATCGCCATCACTATCAATGTCAACGAAGTTGGGGGTACTATTTTTTATAACATCCATTGCATTTAAGGGATTGGCAGCATCTGTGCGCTCCTTAAAAATGGGCTTATTGACACCACCCATATTTTCGTAGTATTTCACTGTGCCTTCTTTTTCCCCGATGAAAGCATCCAAATCCCCGTCACTATCAATGTCAACCAACGTGGGAACACTATCAGAGCCCACCTCTATGCCATTAAAAGGATTATTTTGCCATGGGCGTTCTTCAAAAATGGGTTTGTTGGCACCACCCGTATTCTCGTAGTATTTCACCGTACCATGTTTTCCTCCGATAAAGGCATCCAAGTCATCGTCATTATCAATATCAACCATGGTGGGACTGGGACTGGAATAGCCAAGGGATTCTATATGTACTTCACTGAGAGGATTATTTTGCTCTGTGCGTTCAACAAAGATAGGTTGGCTGACATTGCCCGTATTTTCATAGTACTTTACTGTACCACCACCTGCCCCGATGAAAACATCCAAATCCCCATCATTGTCGATATCAGCAAAAGTGGGCTTGCTGTTTTTACCCACATGTATTGGCGGTTTTAAGGGATTTTCCAGCCTTGGTACTTCCACAAATTTTGTGTCAAAGTTTGCCGCTGCCAACGCCGGCTGACTCGCTAACAGTAAACTTAGCAGGGCAGGCTGCGTAGCGTATTGTAAAGGGCGGATGGTTGTGACGGGTTGGCGCAGTATCTGTTGAATGGCGCGGGTTAGGGGACGACGGGTATGTGTGGACATTTTGGTTACCTATTATTAATAGTTAAGCGTTAGCGTAGGATGAAGTGTTAGAAAGATTTTTCCAAAAAATTTAATTTATTTGAACCTATTATAAATGTTTTCCCAAAAATCGGATTTATTTGAACCTATTAGAAATCCGATTTTTCCCCCAAATCGGATTTCTTGAACCTATTAGAAATCCGATTTTTCCCCCAAATCGGATTTCTTGAACCTATTATATATTTTTCCCAAAAATCGGATATCTTTGAACCTATTATAAAGTTTTCCCAAAAATAGGATTTATTTGAACCTATAGATGTTCATATAATTAATTTCACCAGTCAAAATTAACGGATACTATCCCTAAGAAGGGATAGCATCCGTAAAGTGAAATTTTCTGAAAAACTATATTATAAAGTTTTCCCAAAAATCGGATTTATTTGAACCTATTGTAAAAAGTTTTCCCAAAAATATGAGTTATTTGAACTTCTTACCACCTATCAGTTTTGTTTAACCTAG
>QNER01000191.1 GCA_003646175.1 Candidatus Parabeggiatoa sp. nov. 1 | reverse complement strand
GCACCGGTACGTGCGCGACGACCTTCGTGATGCCAAATTTCCCACCAAATCCATTCAATCTTGTCATCAAAGGCAGTCTTGGTGGTTTGACCATTGGTCGCCAGTTCACCCATAATGGCAGATATTGGTTTGGCGAATTTGTTGTTGTACAAGGCCACAAATTCATCCAAATTCTTATAATGCCCCACTGCATAAGAGGGAGAATGACAGGCTTTACAGACATTTAGCATTTTACCCCGTCGATCTTCCCAAGTCAGGACTTCTGTGACAGTCCCCCCATTAGCCTTGGCATCTTCAGGTTTTTCACCGACTTTTGGTAATGGTTGGCCGTCAACAACATCATATTCATGAACACCATCGTCCAGTCGTACCATATGCTTTTTAGAAGAAATCTTGGCACGCAAATTCCATGAGAGGCGTTCACCCACATCATGGGTTTTCGGTTCATCAGGTGCGGCACTCATGTGACAAGTTGCACAAGTCGGTGCGGCACTGTAATCAATCCCGGCAACCCATTTCTCTGACTTGAGATTCATCTCATCAACCTTGGCGCGGAAAATAATGCCATGTTTGGATTCATTGTAGACTTCAAGTTGAGGATGATCCGGCCCCAAGTGGCATTTACCACAGGCTTCGGGTTGACGCGCTTGCGCTTTAGAAAAGCTATGGCGAGCATGACAGGCGGTGCAAGCCCCTTTGCTACCATCAGGGTTAAGGCGACCAATACCGGTATTGGGCCAACCACCGACCAGTTTACCTTTGTCATCAACTTCGATCTTGGAACCATGGCATTGTTCACAGCCGACTGTCACGGCCGCCGGGCCACCGAGGACTTGGCCTAGCACATTGTCCGCGGAGGCTAAGATGTCACCCGCCTTTGAATGATGGGAACGGTCAAATTCTTTGACTTCTTGTTCATGGCAACGGGCACAATCTTTTGGCGTGACAAGCACGGCAATGTTTTTACCATGATGCTTGAAGGCATCTTTGTCAGTCTCTTCGGCCTTGTGACAATCATAACAGTTAACACCATTTTGACCATGTTGGCTGTTGTTCCACTCCGAGTAAAGCCCCGGATTTTCTTGACTGTGGCAGTTGACACAAGCCAGTCCGGCCGGATCGCCCCAGTCTTTACCGATTTCTCCGGTGGGGCGTGCATCGGTGATACTCGGTTGTAATTGTAAACAGAGGCAGGCTAGGAAAGCCCCCGCTACATGAGTGACGCTTGGTTTTGGAATTACCATTAGTGATTACTCCTATAAATTAAAAAGGTGGCTTATGATAACAAAAAATGATTTACAACACTAGAAAAATTTCAAATCAATTCTTGGGCAATAGCACCGCGTGAAAAATCAATCACTTACTATTGAGGTGACGTGTTCAATTTTTTATAACTTATTGATATTATTGAGTTAACGTAAAAGTTGAGATGATGAAATTTCTTGGCAAAAAATGCTTTGAGGTGGGTTCAATCCAACTAAAGTTTCGATTCTATTTTTCTGAAAGCCTATAGATGTTCAGATAAATAATTTCACAAACCCCAGGTTTCACCTGAGGAAAGCAATCTCAAAAAGGCCTCAACTTCGAAGTGGTTGAATGTGAATAGCCCCAGGTTCCACCATACTCTATGCACATAACTTTTAAATATATGATTTTTCTCTATTTTTATATTCTTTCGGGTTGGATTGGTGGGCAAGCGGGCTGTACGATTTTTGGGCATTTTGGAATTCTAGCAGCCCGCTTACCCACCCTACGAAAAACTTGTGTGCATAGAGTAGGGTTCCACCTGGGGAAAGCAATCTCAAAAAGGCTTCAACATCGAAGGGGTTTTCAGGCTAAAGTTTAGCTCAAAGTACTTTAGCCTGAAAATATGAATGATACCATTTATGCCAATTCAGTAAAATTCATATCGTTATAGTTTTAAACAAAAAAAGTTATAATCAGTAAGTTTTTACCAGGGTGAAAACTTTTCTGGAGGAGTCTATGCAAATTGATAATATTTTTTCGTTCATTAGGCCAACAAATTCCAGAAACCTTGGTATATATATCCTGCGGAAATTTGTCATTTCGAGCTTCGCTATAAATCTTATGGATATAGTTTTTCAGATAAATAATTTCAGTTAGAAACCTTCAAGGTTTTGGAAACCTTGAAGGTTTTGCCCTAGAACGTCTATAGAACTATTTATAGCGAGGTTTAAAATTATACAACCTCCTGAAACAGGATATCACCCATTTTGCCTGTAGCACAAAACCATGAGAGGTTGCACCTAGGAACCTGCGGCGGCTAAAGCCGGATTGTCGTTGCAGCCGTTGTATTTGCAGCTTCAATTGCCATAATATATTACTTCTTGTCGTGAATAAAAAAATCAGGCATAAGCGTTTTACGTTTTATCGCGACGACGTGGATCAGAAGCCAGTACTAAAAGTATTCCGATAATTGGAGTTAACAAAAGAGAACCAAAAAAATATCCCCAAAATCCCAATTTTCGATTCATACCCAATAGGGCAATAAAAAAACTTAGACCTATATGAATAGCTACGACTATTAGTTGTTGCATAAAATCACACCCAAGGAACAAAAGAAAAGAAAACGGCGGTTTGATAAACCAAGTTTTTTCATTAATAAATACCCGAAAATTATGCCAGACGTAATCGGAACGACTACCTTGGTATCAAAGTTATGAACACCAATGAGAATAGGATAGCTTATGGCAGGAACTGAATCAGGTATTATCAAGTATTTATTTTGAAAAACGTTTTATTGTAGTTCGTAGCCACCCAACGTCTTTTTGTTGCCCACCAAACTTCTTGACCATGACAGTTCGTAGTTCGTAGCCACCCAACGTCTTTTTGTTGCCCACCAAACTTCTTGACCATGACAGTTTTTGCCAAAAACTTGGGTTTGATGTCGTAGCCACCCAATGGTTTTTTGTTGCCCACCAAACTTCTTTACAAAGCCGGCCCCAAAATATGTCACACCATCAGGTGGGCAACCAAAAACCCGTTGGGTTTGGTGATTCTCTCAAAATACCTTAAGTTTTATTGTAGGGTGGTGAGGGCTTTGGTTGCCGGCCCCAAAACACGGCGATGGTGGGCAACCAAAAACCCGTTGGGTTTGGTGATTCTCTCAAAATACCTTAAAATTCTTAGCGAAGGTACTTACCATCCTGCCATTTTGCTTTGTTGGCTTTGTGTTATCATTGTGTACCATGAAAGCATTCTTTCCCAAGGATTTCTAACGAAAGCTATTTTATGAAAGGGCATTCGGAACCCAAATGGCTAACTCCAAAATTCCCAAAGTTTGTCAGCATCTTCTCGCTCCTTGAGTATCTCGAATTGGGTTCCATTGTCATAATAACCAATAATTTTAGGCATTTGACGGCTATTGTGCCTTGACCATAAACTCAAAGTATTAGCACCAGTATCGTGAATAAAAATATAATCGCCAATTTCTATACTGGGCAAGCGGAGGTTTTTTTCCAGCATATCGCCACCAAAACAAAGTGGCCCTGCAATGGCGTAATATTTTTCGTCGGCTCGCTTGAGATGCCCTTCGTTATCAACGAGACTTATCTCATGATGCCAATCGTTTGGGTTATAGCATTCACGCAAAAATAAATCGGCTCCGACATGAATGACTGCGGTACTCATATTTTCGGCGGCCTTAACATATTCAACCCGACTTGCCACCCAACCCACATTACCATAAATATACCGCCCAAATTCGGTGATAATTTTAAAATTACCTTCAAAAAGTTCTGGGCAAGACACTTGAATAAGCTGTTGATACGCTTGCATAGTGATGGCGGTTTCATCTTGGTAATAAGATACGGGTAGTCCACCGCCTATGTCAATTGTTTCAACTTGACGGTTTTGGTGAGAACGCTGCAAACCTTCATTGATTTCGTTGACGAGGTTCAGAACAGTTCTAATCCCTTTAACTAATAATTGCGGCGCACAACCTTGTGAGCCAATATGAAGATGAACCCCTTTGAGCCAGTCATATTTTATAAAAGCGTCAATAAGCTTCTGCCGATTTTGTTGTAAAGGCACACCAAATTTGGAATATTCGCCCCCGACGCTCATAGATTCAATATGTCCAGTCCCGACTTGAGGGTTAATACGAATACCAATAACGCTGTTTGACAATTGCCTTGCCTGTAGTTGGGCAATTCTTTCAAGCTCTTGGAAAGAATCCGCATTTAAGTAGATACCCCGTTTCAGTGCATATTCCAATTCTGAGTGTGTTTTAGCGGGCGAGTCAAAAACAATTTTCTCAGGGGAAAATCCGGCTTTTTCGGCTAAACGCAATTCTGGAAAAGAAGCCACTTCAAGCCCAACGTCTAACGCGTTAATTTTTTTGAGAATAGCCGTTAATGGATTCGCTTTGACAGCAATTGCGTGTAACGCCGACTTGGGAAACACGTCAATCAGATTAGTGAGACGTGCCATTAAGCGCGACAAGTCATAAAAGATAACGGCGGTATCTTGTTTGGCAATGAGCTTATGTTGCAAGGCGCGTGAAAATACTTGGCTCATTTCTTCAGCAGTTATCTTGTTGAGCATTTTTTTAGTTCCTGAAGCATAAGTTTTATAACATTATAAATGAATAATAATGTAGGGTGGGTAAGGGCTTTTTCTTGCCCACCTTAAGCATTTAAAAACCAGAATGTTCCAGAATAAATTCGTTCATTTTCATACTCGGAGGTGGTTAAATCGCTTTGCTATGAAGATTTATTCTGAAAACGGTTTCCGACAATTTATGGTTTATTCTGAGGCTTTTTAAAAAGGTGGTAATATTTACCAATCAACGACAGTTTATCAAGTACCCGCCGATCATCTTCAAGTTCTCGTGTTATTCTCGTTCCCACGTCTGCAATATTGTTTTCTTCAGCCATTGTGCATACCATTGGTGCGCTAAGCGCAATCCGTAGTACACCAAATCCTGATTGCTCTGTGCAAATTTTGACAGGTTGACCAATAAGACATTTGTGCTTAGCAGCAAAACGCTCTTCAACAGTCGCATTATTTGGCAACCAAGCAGAAATGTCTTTCGCCATCCATTGATAAACCGCTTTAAGGGATTCTGTATCTAATGCTTCTCCTTGTTCACCGTTTTCCTCTGGTGCTGGGTGTAACGTGAAGGAAATGATTGAATTGCATCCGCCATGTCGTTCGGTTTGCTTGTCAACTTCGATCACATCGTCGTTGAATAAATTCACATACGCGGTTTCTCCTACTAATTTGTTAGCTTTTGCCAGCCACTGAGAAATGATATAGGCACGTTTCTCAAACGGAATACTAACATATTGTTCAATGTTAGCAAGTGCGGTTTCCCATCGAAGTAGCAGTCCATAATTTTGTCGGGTTGGCAGATTTTCCCGTAGTGTGCTTAACCGTTCATCGGCCTCATCTTTGGCAAAATAACGGCCTAATCCAACCGCGATATATTCACATGATAAAAGGTATCCCCCGGTTGGGAATAGGAGAAACCCACTAAAAGGGGCACCTGAAAAAAACTTGGAACCGGTACCTAAGACACAAAAACCGGCGTTAAGATATTCCGACAAAAACGATTCATTGCAACGCATTTGCGCGGCATCAATAACTATAATCAGGGCATCCTGATATTTTTTTTTCAAGTGTTTGAGAAATGATAGGCAAAGTACTTTGATGCCGGTTTTTGAACGCTCAACTTGATGTAAAATAACGGTTTTTCCGTTATATTCAATAGCACCCCGCACCAATTCTTCTAATTGCACACACGATGAACAAATTTCATTGATAGCCCCTGTAGGTTTGCGGGCGGGCAATGTGACTATCTCCACATTCTCATCTTTAACACCTTCAATACAATTTCCGGTTAATACCCGATTGCCGTCTGGCACAAAAGAAGAAAAATGGTGACATTTGCAGGCTTCTACTGTAGCGCTGCCGACTTCACCAGATGCAACAATAATATTCTGTATCAACGGCACATCCTTGGCAGTCTGTTGCTTCAATTGTCCACGTTTTTTAGACAGGCAGATGGCTAAGTAAGTTATCAGTATTTCGGCATCTGTGCCTGAAGGAGTACATATCACAGTTGCTTCGTTCTGGTTAAGTTTAAAAGCAAAAGCAATACGATTGCGGATGTTTTTCATACTCATTGCAAAAGTTGTGGACAATTCCTTTTTCAAGGCAGCCCTAAGTAACTTTTGTCTTAAGAACTCAGCAGCAATAAAACCAGAAACTGTGGCTGGAGAACTGGTACAACTTGAACGAATGATAACGTCGCTCTGGGGGAACGGTGCAATATAGTACTTGTTTGTACCGGTTTGTGAAGAAAGATGCAATCGTTCATCTCCGCCCTGTGTCAGCAAAATATGGGTGGGACATGCTAAAGGCCATGCTAATACTGCAAGATGAACCGCTTCATTTAGCCGGTTAGCACTGTCATCTGGAAAATGCGGCTTAATCAGATGTGTCCCTAAACATTGCGCGGTTTTTTCGGGGGAGGCTTTTTCATTGCACAATGCATCATAAGCGTGTAGCAGATCAGACTCATTGACTGAGTATTTTGCGATAAAGGCTTTATATGAGTCTATTTCTGTCTCGCTAAAGGTGTGCATATATTTGAACGCAAATTGCCGCGCTAAAATATAACAAGCTAACCGTTGTTCTGGAAAGTGCCGAATCAATACAACAGCCTGTAAAGCATAAGCGATTTCGATAGCAATTGCGGCAGTACCTATAGGCGTTTGGGTATGTATTTCTACCGTTTCACCAACAACGCGAGGCAGATGAAATGTGTCGTTATTGGTTATGCGAATATCAACATCGCATTCTAATAAACCCTGGAGTTCAGGTATAATGCTCTTGATTTTATTAATCATCATTTGCCATTTTTTTGCAACTTATTCAATGAGTTAAGGTATTAATGAATAATATAACACCTAAAATAATCAAACATATATAGATGTATTTATCGAATTGCCCTGTTGGTATTTTGCGATGGAGTTTGCCACCCAAAAAGATTGCCATAAAAACGAAAGGCAATGACCAAGCATAGTAAAATAACACCGGTTGAGTCCAAAGTCCGCCCAAACCATGAGCTAAAGCAATCATCAACGCCACTGGAAAAAAATAGCCTTGCAATGTGGCTCTAAATTGGATTGGCTCCCATTGTCGTAAAGCACTATAGATAACAATGATTGGTCCCTCAGTATTGTACGCACCGCCTAATATGCCGGCACTTATGCCAAAGAGACTTATCCATTTGTCATTAACTAATCGGAACAGTTTAGGTTTTGCTAATTGGTAAACAGAAAACAGGATTATCACTGAGGCGAGTGTTAATTTCATCACATTGTCAAACTGGCCCTTAAGCATAAATAAGCCAATAGGAATGCCGATAAATGTATAAAAAATAAGCAACTTGGCACTTTTAAAATGTATAAGATGCCAATTCTGAATTAAGATAATGGTTGAAATAGTTAAAGAGATTAAGGCAACTAAAGGTGTTGCAATATGGATACCAACGATCATTGACAAGAGTGGCATAGCGACAACGGCATCACCAAACCCAAATGTTGAACGTACTAAGGTTGATAGGAACAGAATAAGAAAAATCAATAATTGAATGTCGTTCATAAGTCGGTATGCAAAAATATCGACGATAGGATAAATATTTTATTTATCAATGTATTAATAATTTTCCTTTCGTCGAAATGGCAGTTAAGCGAGGGGTTTTCGTTCAGCCACTTTGTCGGTTAATGTAGGCTACCCTTCGCTGCGCGAAACCCACCACCCGACAAAAGAACGCTGGCAATGTACTAGTGCAGGAGAGCGGAAATCTTCGGACCACCCCAACAGCCAACAGCTTTTCGCGCCAAAATTTTGGCGCGAAAGCAGTTGTCTGAAAGCTCAAGTACCCTAAAGGGCACTAAACCCAATCAAGAGGGAAGTTAATTTTTCTTCGTTCCTTAGGAGTCCAAACTTTAGTTTGGCTGGGCTTACCAAACTAAAGTTTGGACTCCGTCACCCCCATTGCCCAATTCGAGGCAAAAGTTTTTGCGCGCAAAAACTTTAACCTATCACCTAAAACCCAATTCATAAGGTTTGAACACGTCTATTAGTTTGTAGGGACTACCAAAAGATGTCTGCATGATTTTACGGATACTATTCCTTGATGGGATAGTATCCGTTTTAACAAGGTTTTTTTATCCGTTGTTATCCGTTTATTTTAGGAGTCTGTCTGACTTAACAGTTAACTTATTTAATTTACATTTACAATTACAAACAATGTATTCTTTATTTTTGAATAAAATAATACGTATTAAATCAATATATTAGCCCACTAATTCAGACAAACTCCTAGCCCATTAATGCAGAAAGCAACAATTAGATGAACAGCTTGAAAAAGCGCACAGGCATATGCAGGTTGCCAAAGACAAATTCAAACACTTCATTAGCGAATATAACCAGAAAGCGAAACCGATTGAAAGGGTGACATTGAATATTGACGGGTTAGTGGATAGAACTGGTGCGGATGATGATTTTTATACCAGATGCGGTTGATAGGCTTTGGAAAGCACGTCGTGAACAAGTTAAACTAAACTAAACAACAAGTTATTCTTGAGTTTGGCAAGAGTACAACGGATTAGGGGAATAAACAGATAAGGCTCTCCTCTATTGTGTCTTTTCGCTTATTTTTTTGTAACTACTCAGCCCTGAAGGGGCGCTTTATTAAAGCCCAGGGCAGTGCCCTTTTCACAACAATAACAACGAACAAGCCCTTTCTGGGCAGAAAGGGCTTTAAATCATAAACACCTGCACTTGGGGCGTTACTCCAGGCTATAATAATTCGCCCCATTGGGGCTAAGTAGTTACATTTTTTGGTGCTTTGTGAATTAAATGACATATCATTCAATCAGTTATTTTTTTACTTTTAAAATCAAAGCATTATAAAGTATATAATAAATTCAATCACTTATATTTTTCGCGTTTCAGGTTTTGAATAATTTTTATAAATTTAATTAATTATTCCGAGAATTGTCAAAACGTAAAATCAATGAGTTACAAATTACTTGGCGTCGAAAAAAATAAACGAAAGTACCGTCTATTATTATCCGTCAGACAACTTCTGCAGTACTAAGGGGTGATATGGAGGTTGAGCTACTCGCTCATGGCTTATGGCGGGAAACGGGCTCATCAAGTAAAAAGGATCACACTGGGGGCGGTGAAAATCAGCTTCTGTATTGACTCAAAAATTGTTCCGGTTTTTTTATAAGTATAAAAAACCATAAATTACGAAATTACGATTTTATTTTGACTTCACAATTCACAATTCACAATTCACAATTCACAATTTTTTGGTTTTGACTTCACAATTCGCGGCTAAAGAATTTTTGCGCGCAAAAACATTAGGCGCGAACACAATTCACAATTTTCATCACCCTAGTACACTGTCAATTTTGTTTGGTTGATAGTTCGCTAACCATAAGAATATTATTAAATAAATATATTAGTGCAAAAATCCTGCCCATTTTTTAACTCGGTGTAACTCGGTTAACTCTGTGCCCTCTATGTTAAAACTGACTTACCGGTTCCCGGCAAAACCGCCGAAGAAATTCTCAATCGCTTGAAAATAATGATTTATTTCAAAGATAAAGCATTCTACTTGCGTGAAATGAGTGCCCACCTTTCTTGGGGATTATCAAAACTGCTAGATAATCGCAGCGAATGGTTGCCGAATTATTAGGGCAAGAAATCCGGCAATTTTTTAGAAAAACCAGTCACACCGCATATTCATATTTTCGTTGATGAAATCGCTGGAGTTCTTTTTATTGAAAACGAAACCACTTTTGAAGCCGCTTGTCGAGGGCGATTTTCTCATGCCAATCACTTTGCCCTTGTTTACGTTTCTGGATTCAAAGCCAGTGCCAAACGTGGGTTCTTCCTTTATATTACTCAACAGTCAACCTAACACGCCCTTCGCTAGTCGCACAATTTGAAGACTGGTTATATCGGATTAACCCACCATTACCTGTTTGGTTTTGGGGTGATTTAGATTTTGCCAGAATGCAGATACTATAGCAATGACTCATTAAGAATGGTAAATGATGAATGATTATTTAATATAATTATCAATGACTTAAATGATATAAATGTACTTGATGCAATCGGGAAACGCTATAAAATCGCTGAAAGATATATTTCCTGATATACAAGCTTATGTGCCCGGCTATGCACCTATGTTAGAGATGCTAAAAAAGGCAATGAGTTACAGTGCGGAAATGGCAAATAAGCATGGGCAAATTGATCCGGAAATGACAGGATGTGCGTATGCTGATACCCAACTTTTACCGGCTATCCGGGAATGCCAAGGATTTGTTGTTCAGGATGCAATAACGACAGGGATTGTATATACTCTTCATTCGCTTAATAAAATCATAACAACTTTATTTTTTATATCGTTGATAAATAAACAGCTTTTGTATTTTAGCAAATCTTATGTCAT
>QNER01000190.1 GCA_003646175.1 Candidatus Parabeggiatoa sp. nov. 1 | reverse complement strand
GGTTGGGGGTTAACCGAAAACGGATGCACACATCCTTTGCCAAAGTAATCGGTTGATCACCATAGAAAGTGGTTTCACTCACGGGCTGTTTCTGCTCACCTAACAATGCGCCCGCGGGCAACCTGTCTTCAATGACTGTGGAAAATAGGGGGATTGTGGATTTGGTAGGGTGCTTGTTTTGCCCGTGTTTAAAACGTTGTAATAACTTCATTATAAATTGCGATTTTACGGATACTATCCCTAAGAAGGGATAGCATCCGTATAAGTGATTTTATGAATTTATTAGTAATTAGACAATGTCATATTAACAAACAGGAGTACAAGGCGAACCTTGTACGAAAAAACTTGGTTATGATTGAAATTTTTGAAATAAAGATAATTGTAACAGGAGTACAAGGTTCGCCGAAAACGAATGAACAATAACACTGGTACACGAAAGCGGAAGTTTCCATACCACCCCGCCAACAGCTAAAGCAGTTGTCTAAAAGCTCAAGTCGGCTAAAGCCGACTAACCCTCAGTGCCCTTTAGGGTACTTTAGCTTTCAGACAACTGCTTTAGCTGTTGGCTGTTGGCTGGGTGGTATGGGATTTCCGCTCTCCTGCACTCGATTTCGTACAAGGTTCGCCTGAAACGAATGATAAATGTACAAGGTTCGCCTGAGACGAATGTCCTGAGAAGCGACGCTGCTCTCTTGTACAAGGTTCGCCTTGTACGACAGAACAATCAAAATCATTCTCATTCCCCATTCCCCATCAAGGAGTCAACAATGGTAAACCTTTTTGTTCTTCTAAGGAAGGTAACGCTAAATGAGGGCCTTTGGTTTTGTCATTTTGCACAAACCACTTAAAGCTTTCACCGTTTGGACTTGGTTTTTCATCCAAGCGTGGATAATGCATTGGTAAAGCATTAGCAAACCCTCGCAACGCAACCCGAAAGGCTTTGATAAATGAAACTTGTTCAAAGGATTTACCATAAGCTTCTGCCACCGCTTGTTTATAAGCCTCGATGTGCGGTTGGGCTTCATTAACATGACGCAAACAAGGTGTGTCAGTGCCTAGAAAATTTTGGTAAAACTCCGCCCAATCTCGTCCTTGTCGTAATTCCATTTCCTGGATTTGCAAGTGGACACTGCCAAATCCCAAGGGTTTGCTACTCCCTAAGCGATGGTAGCAATTTTTATCCTGATGTAATAACCACAACAAAGCGCCTAACTCGACACTAGACAAATTCCTAATTTGCACCTTAAAACGAAAAGTCGTTTCAGGTTTTATCCAACCAAGTATGGAGCGATTTTGATTATCACGGGTTTTTTCTTTACCATTGTCATCTGTTAGCGTTGGACGGCGATATTCCTGATAGTATCTTTTACCTTGAGAAACGGTTTGCTTTTGGGTGCGATCTTCCCTCGGTTTAAGCCAATAGTCATGCAAGCGGGCAAGATGGGCGTGATGAGGATAGATTTTGCGTCCCCGTAGTCCTTGCGTTTTATCAGAATAACCCGCCGCTTTGTCTCGGCCATCAGGTAAAGGTTCGCCTTGACGATTATGTGCAACATAAAACCCATTTTGTTGTGGTTTTGGTTCGCCTAGAATGGCTAATGGTATGCCATCTGCGCCCAAGTCTTCAATGGCTTCCTTGCCAAGTTCACATTCAGCAGGTTCAATGCGTAATTGGCCTTTCCATGCGCCTTTGCCATCTTTATGTACCCAACCGAAGACACGATCTACCGGAGAAAGTTCCTCATAGCTAGTGGGGGGGTGAAGGCTCAGGGGTAACAAATTCTTTGGCGTTTCATTAAACAAGTCACGAGTAATCATCACGGGATACATACCTAACACGTTTTGATTCGCTATCCGAGCGTAGCACAGGCTGCCTTCTTTTAACTGAACCGCGTTTTTGGTGTAGATATGACGTGACCAAGCAGTTTTGCCGGGTTCAGACCCCAAATAAGCATCCGGTTTCTGTCCCTCTTTTTCTCTTTTTTTCAAATCATCAGCATGGATAGTCTGATAATTGTCAATCAGGGTTTCCCAATTCTTGATCAAGCTGCGGGTTAACTCTAACTTTGGGTCATTGGGACTGAGTAGAAAGACTCGTTCATCATGTTTATTCTTAATATTGCGCCCGGTGATGCACACAATACCGGCTTGATAACCGGCAGGCCCACCTTGTTCCTGATCTTGAGAACGTGGCATGATGTCTGTGACGCGCAACAAAGAAAAGTAAGGTCTTTGGTGTTGTTCATGTTGGAATTTTACCCACACGGTATCCCCATGTTGCGGCAATTTACCGTCAGGATAACGTGGCGTATCTTTACTGAATTTTTGGTAACGTGGCAACCATGCGGCATACATTTGCCCATTCTGCGGCGCACCATTAGGTTCAATGGTTGTGTGGTTGGGTAACAAACGCAATTCTAGCCCGGCGGTGCCTTTTTCGACGACGGCGGGTACCATTTCTATACCGCTACGGGCATCTCTACGGTAAGCTAAACGGTTGTCATGTTTTTCAAAAATACTTAAACGACTGTTAGTCACCGTTTCATACGCCGTCCGTAACATGCCTTTGAGTGAAGTTGGCGGTAAATAAGGGGCACCGTTGGCATCGACGCGCACCGGGTAAATATTGTGGTCGTCTTGATGAGTTAATGCTTGCGCCGCATCAGGAAGTAACAAGGGTGTCGCCGTCGTCAATTCCACTTGAATCCAACCTGACCACAGTTCCGTGTGATAAACATGATGGCCCAACGGCGAGTGATCCCCTAATTCATTGTTAACCTGCTTTCTGGGTAAAGCCGGCACAAAATTATAGGGATTATGAAAAGCTTCTGTCGTTTGATACGGCTGGTGACGGGGTTGCCCTTGGCTTCCTTGGGGCCTAGCAAATCTGCCTTGCCCTTGTTGGGGTTTGCGTTGCGGTGTAGCCGTCGCATAAGAGGGCTTTACTATTTCGCCCTGCCATTTGCCACCTTTTTTCCAAATCTTGCTGACTTTGCCACTTTCCATTTCATAATGGACTTCCATGCCATTTAATTCGTCAGAGTTGGCCTTAAAAGTCGCTTCCAAATCGCTACTCAAAGCCCGCCCAACCGGGAACGATGCACTACCCTTTTTGGTTTCAACGGCAATGGTGACCGTTTGTTGTTTTTTCTTGTTGGTGATGACTGTCAATTTCGAGGTTTTGGGTTCTTCAGGCATATTACGTTTTCCAAATGTTAGCCACTAAAATAAGCAAGGATACAATACATTGGACTGCTTTTTATTGATTGTCACTGGAGCCGTTGAATGGGATTTAGTCAAATGAGGGGCAACCATAAAGGATTGCCCCTACAAGAATAAACGATATTGTAGGGGCAATCCCTTGTGGTTGCCCTATCAAAGGAATTTCCGCATTCCTGCACGAGTTGTATAACAAATCCTTGTCGTTGTTCCTGAAAATCCTAAGGAGAAAGCGGCTCCAAGCTCAACCAACGTTCTTCTACAACCACTTGATTGCCATACTCACCTGCCAACGTGAGTTTACCATCAGCATGACAAGGCAAGCCAACATATTCCAACGTTTTTAAGCAGACTCGTTGATTTTTTTCCAAATTTTGCAATGGAACCCACATTTGACCAATACGCACACCGGCAAGTGCCGACCAACCTGCCGTGGAATCTGCCATTTCCCAATTTTCTCCCCAAAGCAGATACTGATTGGTTTGCAGGGTCAAGTCGTTCAATGTCTGGGTTTGCCAACCATTGAAGGTGGTCTGGGTTTTAGGTTTGTTATCAAAGAGATAAACCGCACTGCCTAATCCATCAGTACTCGGTTCTCTTAACCAACGCAATTCTGCGGTGGGATGGAATAAACGTGCTTCAAACACCTGTTCTAAGACTAATGGGTTGCCCTCTGCATCGCTGATTTTCCCATTGTCCCAACGCCCAAATTGGCATTGTTTGGGGGTGTAGAACAAGCCGAGCGTACCTTCTGCTAAGGGCAGTTGGACGACTTCTGTCAGGGATAGCTTGTCTTTATGATAAGTATATAATTCTGTCACTTATAAAATCCTTAAATGGGTAATAGGTAATGGGCAGAAGGGTAGGGTGTTTACTGGGCGGTTTTTTTTCAAAACTTTTCATGTCGGAGGAAGTGACAAAATAGGTTTGAGGTAATAAGGCTAGGCTAAAAAAAACTGACTTCCGCCAACGGGCGCATTTCTATTTTCCCACTTTTTCCCAGGTTCCATCTATCGTTTTTCAGATCATTTCAGTTAGAAACCTTCAAGGTTTTGGAAACCTTGAAGGTTTTGTCCTAAAGGGAAAGTCTTCAAAAAAAGTGATTTGCTTTCCCAAACTTTTGGACTCCAAAATGTCGATCCCATTACCCACAACGAGGCAACGCACCTCTCATCAAGTGAGAGCCTCGGCTGAAAGTGTCTTACTTTTCTTTTGGGCATTAATCCAAACTTGCCAATCGCTTTGCAGTTTTTTTATCTCTTGTCCCGATAAGTTGTTCAGGGAGAACGGGTTTTCTAAAGATACGCCATCTAGCCAATGTTTATTATCAATTTCGCTCATTTCTTCCCATTGGAAAGTCACTTTTTTAACGGCCAACACGCCGTAGCCACGATTAACACCGAAACCGATGGGCAAGCGTTGTTCACTTAAATCGCGCAACAACAAGAGTAGTAAAGCTAAAGCTGGTGCTTTCAATTCGCTAGGCAAGCGATCACTGTCTTCTTTCTCTTCTTTGCCTAAGTCCAAAGTTAAGTGAATCGGTTCCCATTCTACCTCAAATGGTTCTATAGCACTGTATAGAAAACCCTCAGCAGCACCACCTGTCCAGCGATCAACGGCAAGATGATAGCCTTGCTCAAAATAAGGCGATTGGCGAAATTTGGCACTCTTGAAGGCATCATATAAATGATTTTTATTGCCAACTAAAGGCTTTGCCGTTTCAATCTGTTGCCATTGCTCAGTGGTACATTGTGCGTTTTTGGCATAGCAAGTGTAAACGCTGATACAACCACGACCCGGTACGGATGGCCTCGCATCTTTAGAGTCTTTTAATTCTTTCTTTTTATAGGCCTTTTTTGCCGCACCAAAGACATAATCTATCAGCGGCACTTGAACTTGCTTCAGCCACTCTTTTGAGAGTTGCGTATGACCTAAAACAGTGCGTACAATCCGTTCGGCTTGACCACGTAATGCACCTTTTAGGCTACTCCCCGGTAATACCAACGCGATTTTTTTATCGTCCACGCCAGATATCATGGGTAATGTATCCACCGCAATGCCGTCATGGCTGGCTTTGACCATCAGAGGGCCGACGGGTGTCCAGTCAATAGTGATGTGTAAAATACTCGGACGACGACAAACCAGTGTTGGAATAGCCTCAATTAGCGTTTTGCAATCTAACTTCTTGGCTTCTAACTCATCTCCTAACCAGCTCAATAAAGAATCTTTCTGACTCCAATCGACTTCAAGCAATTGCGGAGAGATTAACTCAACTTGTCCTAGCCCGCGCGTACTGGCTGCACCCAGCGCCACTTGCCCCGCTTGCAAGGCTTTCATCAAATAGCCCAACATAGCTCGCATGGTATTGGCAAGCTCTATGTCTTTCGGTAAATCGACTTGTAGACAAAAATCTAACCTGCTGCCTTTGGGGAGGACGGTGCGGTCAAACTTTTTGCCATCTGCGACTGTCCCCCAGCGGCGATCAATGCTCACACTGTCCCAGAGTTCTTCTGGCAAATCCGCCGGTAACGTGACTTTGGCATCTTCAATTAACAGACGGCTGGCTGCGCCTTTTGGCTTATGCTTATTTTTTTGGATGGGTTGTTGAGAACCAAAAAATTCATCCAACGCTGTGACATTATTAAAATGTCTTTCCATCCAAGCGCGAAAAATGCCCGCGAGTGAAGTTCCGGGCACGTAGAGTTCTCCCTGTCCATTTCTGGCGAGGGGCATATCAACCTCGGTACTGTCAGGCAAACCGCCAATATGTAGCGGCGTTTTTGCCTGTAAAGTGCCCGTAATGGTTAAGCGTTCTGAAAGTGCTCTTGCCATGTTATGTTACCTTAAAAATCTCTTTCTCTTTTTTCATAACGTATAGCAACTGCAAACAATGTTCGCACCGCTTCCGCCCACAGTTCTTTTTCTAAACTGGCTTTGGCCTCAGTACGCAAAGTGGGAAATAAATGTTTCAAGCCGCTTTGGTGAGTCGATTTCTGTAATTCATCCCAGATTAACTGAGGCTCTTTTAGGAAGGCGTAGACAATTTTCAAACCTTTATCAGTCCATTTGTCTTTGCGATTAGCCGTGCCACATAAGTGATCCAACCAACCCAGAACATACGGTTTATCGCCCAGCGTTTGCATTTGATTTAACACGGTACGTAATGCACCTAACTGATTGTTGGGCGGTTTATCTGCACGCCAATCAAAAGTTTGACGGCGTATTTTCGTATTGACCGATATTGCAACCGCAGCCCGCCGAATGTCTTCCCGCCAGGCTGCGGTTTCCAATATTTTTACAAAGGCTTGGCTGTCTGAAGTCATGGCTAACTCAGTTTTACGACGCTGTTTAATGGTCAATAAAAAATTGTTAGCCTCTAAACGGGGTAATTCTGACAATGCCTGCATTAACAAGGGTGGATTAAAACGCACTTCTCCAAAGCCCTCCGCCCGGCGTTCTCCTAAACCACGTCGCATCAAAGCTTGCAATTGCTTGGGTTCTAACCTACCTGATTGACATTCAAAGACAATGCACGAACCAGCGACTAAACCAATATAAGAGGGGCGAGGTTGTCCCCATCTTTGATGCCAACCCTCGGTGCGATTGGTGCGAATCAAAGCTGATAAGGTGTCATCATTCTCTTTTCGCGTTCGCAGTTCAACACCTAATTGCTTTTCCAGTTCTTTTTGTAAATCAGCCAAATCCGTACTGGGACGCAAACGCGCATCACGTAACAGTAAATCGGTACAGAGCCATACAGTGAGTTGTTTATCAGGGGACTGCGTTGGCAACGTCGGTGTTTGCTGACAATGTTCAGCTTTCAAACTCACCCAGCCATAATCATCTTTTTTTGATTTGCCGACGCGAATGTTAGCATTTAAAACTTCCCACCAGTTTTCATTAGCCGCTTTAAGCTTATCGGCAATGAATTTGCGCATTTTTAAAACCGACTGGAGGCGTGTCCCGGTTTTGATAGCTTCAAAAATGAATACGCCATCCCTTTCTTGAGCCGGACGCCCAGAATTATCTTCAATCGTGCTGTGAGTGGTGAGTTGCAAAGGGGTTGTGAATAAACCCTGTAAATGCTGTTTTTCTCCGATTGGTTTGTCAAAAGTGATGATATAGCCTTCGCGATGCTGCTTCAGTTGCGCCGCTTTTTCTGCATAACCTTGAATTTTCATCAGACGATTATACACTTGTCCGCTGTTATCATACTTCTCATAAAATAAAGCCTTTGGCACCGGCAATCCGCGCGTGTTTGACACTTCTTGATAGGCATGACTGACTTGAATATCTCCTTTAGCAACATAAGAAAATAAATCTACCTTGGTACTTTGCCGGAGTAATTTAGTCACAGCACCCAATAAATGCGTGCCGGGAATGTAATCTAGGCTTTTCACCAGATTCCCCGCTTCGCCTTGGGGCACAATAACGGGCGTTTTTAAGGTTAAGTGCAGTGGCACTTGCACCCAATCGTCCGTTTGTGAGGCACTATCGTGCGATGTGAATTGATGCACTTTGTCGAGTGAAGGTTCGGGACAAGTTGGCACATCGTTTTGCTTGAGAATATTTAACGCATCCTCTTTGCTAATCGCATTAAATTTGAATTGACAACGTCCCAAACCTCGCCGCCGTTTGCCACCCAATCTTGCCACCGCTTTTGCCCCAGCCCATAATAAAGCGTAGGCAACTTGTTGTTGGGTTTGAGTGAAAGTACCTTCAATATAAATAGGGGATTCCAGTATCGCCCCGGCGCGTACTATTTCATCAAAGTGTAAATGGCCATCTATAGCTTGCCCGGTTTTAGGATCAATGCGTATACCGGGTTTTATAAAGGTAAGGCTCTCTTTCAAAGGAGGGCAGCCAGCCAGTTGTTGACGCAAAGAATTGGGAAAACGGGCAGCCCGTATTGTCAAACAAGCCGATTGTGGGGAGATGTCCGACAACATTTCGCGGTACTCCTTTTTCGGTTGTTCTGGGCGTCCTATTTGAGTCGGTTGATTACCAAATAAAACCGTCACCCAAGCTTGCCAAGGGCCGTTAGCGTTGCCAAAGTCTAAGCCAGCGGCCACTTGCTCACAGGCATCACGCCAAATGCCGGTAATCGTTTTGGCCGGCACGTAGGGCAATCCATCTTGCGGATGCCGACGGACTAATTTATCAATGTGACCGGGTTGTCCTGAACCTTCACCAATATGCCAGTCACTTAAAAAGCGAATTTCAAGTGTTTCCACGATAGTATTCCTTCCAAAAATCAACGGCTTCCAACGCATCTAAAAAGCGAGTTTCCCAGTAACTTTCCTGTTTATCGGTATGAAAGCGGAAGATACCTTCTACTTTTATATTGTCATCTTCTGGGGACACTTCTAAGAATTTACCGAAGTCTCGATAACGTTTAAGCATTAAGTTTAAACGGCCATTGGCCTCATCACGGCCTAAAAATAGGCCTTCGCGTAAACTATGCACTTGACTATGGGGCAATTGGCGGCGGCTTTCGTCATCGATTACCAACAGTGTTTGAATACGCGCTAATAAGCCGGTAACGTGATGCTGTTTTGCCCAACTTAGGTCAATAATATCTGCTTTTGGCAGCTTTTCCTCGGCGGTAACGACATAAGGTTTTGCTGTCAATCGGGTTTGATGACCTTCTTGACGATTTTTATCCACTTTCAGTTGTTCACGGATTTCGCTTAAACGGCTAACAGAAACGTCAGAGGCAACATGGAAATCCATTGCTGAACAGGGGTAAGGGGTTTTATCTTGACATTGCACCTGTTTTGTGACGATTTTGGCCTCTTTAATAAGTTCTTCCGCCAGCCTATAACCATTGTGAAACGGAAAATGGGGTTTGATAATGGCAACCCCAGCACAAGCGGATAGACGTTGGCAATTGAAAGCGTGTTTAGCAATCTCCGGTATGATGCCATCGTATATCTTATTATTGGCCGTTTGTTCTTCAAACTCATTAAGAAAGAGACGAGTAAATTCTAGGGCATATCGCCCATCACAAATCACGGTGAGTGAGTCGCCACCTAATACAAGGGGGACGATAGGTAAAGTTTTTTCCTTAACCGCTTTGAATTTTTCTAACTCTTTGAGCGCATTACAAAATGCACTTTCGCTAGCCTCTTCTAAAGCGAGAGAAAATAGCCGTAATTTATCCACATAAGTGCGATTGAAGGCCGGTAGTTCCTCTTTGCAGCCGATATGTTTGTCAAAATCCCCAAGGATTTTACCTAAGCCATTACCATCAGCATGTACTACCGCAAACCAAGGTACGGTACCAAAATATTTTTCCAGTTCGCTGATACTGTTTACAACCAAACGCTTGGAGCCCGTTAATTTGCCAATTCGCGCTTTCCAAGCCTCTGCTGCCTCTTGTTTACTATAACTGACTCGGCTGGTTTCATGCCACGTCTCGGCCTCTCCCATCTCAGTGCCACCGTCCTTGACCATAGTGTATGCGGGTAAGCCGGAACTGGCACACAATGCGGTTATCGGTAAGCAGGGAAATCTGGTTAACGAATGAGGATAACGACTACGAACTTCGTCAAAGGTTTTATGTATGCCTTTGAGTTGAAATTGAATCTTGTCGTTATTCCAATCAAACGATTCCGATATGACACCGCAAATGTCTAAACTGGGAGCCTTTTGCAGCGCGTTTCTAGTGACATCAGAGATAATATCTCGCCCCACCTTTTCATCTTTAACTAACAGCAACGCCTTGCCGGCGGTCGCAACAATGACTTCTATCGGTGTCTCAGAGGATTCTATATGCTGTTGCTTATCACGAATGTTTTCCCTGAGTATTTTAGGTTCATTTGACCACAAGTGAGGGCCGCCTTGCTTTTTAACCGCTTCTAGCACAAATTGTGTGCCTACCTGATAAGTGAGCTCTGAGGCACCGACATTTTCACGCAGACGGTTGGTGGCAAATACATAAGATTGATTGCCGGAAGTTTTTAATAGCACTAAGTGCATCGGTATTTCCTTTCGGTGAAAAAATTAGGATTATTAAGAGGTTAGAATGAAGCAAAAGAGGGTTGAGTAAGTGCTTTTATTCTCTATTTGCTCAATCACCTCTGTTAAATCCCACTCATTTAGGATACAAATTATATAATTGAGTTAGTTTCTCCAGATTATTTATCACAACATTGGCTTCTCTTATCTTTGTATCTTTTGTATAGGTATCCAGATAATTATTGAGTCCCCTTTAGGGGACTTGAGCTTTTAGACAACTGCTTTCGCGCCAAAATTTTTGCGCGCAAAAACTTTGGCGCGAAAAGCTGTTGGCTACAAACCAAT
>QNER01000189.1 GCA_003646175.1 Candidatus Parabeggiatoa sp. nov. 1 | reverse complement strand
TCGGGTTTAAGCCTAACGTTGCCCGATAATTGGGAAGAAACGTTGGGCAAAGAATTATGGGAGGCCTTAATTGCCAGTATTAGCTTAATTGAAAAAGGTCATGAAACGGAAGGTGAATTATGGCCTTTATTGACGCTTTGGTTGAAATACTTCGAGACTTTGCTTCCCAAACTGCCTTCAGTAGAAACCTGCCAACAACATTTGCGGCCCTTCGAGGTCTTAGTGCAACCCTTTCTTGATCCGATACAACAACGGTTTCGGGTGTTATGGTTAGATAAAAATGGCTTAGTATTAAAAGACTTACCGGATGACTGCGCCGTTGCACAATTATGGTCAGAAAAAGTCGCCGGGGGCGTGATAGAGCAATGGACACGCGGTTTAAAAGAATGGAAAAAACTATATCGGTATGGCGGCAATGTGGGTGGCGCGAATCCAAATTGGGAAACTGTGATGAACAGTGGGCCGGTGCAAAGCTTGGCGAAGACGTTAAGTAAGTGGGCGGGCGAACTTTCGGAATCCAAAGCGCAGCTTAGTACGGGGGACGCACAAAGCTGCGCTTTGAACTCCAATCAATTAACGGTGATATGGCCAGCACCGTTGGGACAGTTGCCTTGGGAGATATTGCCGTCATTGGAGGCGACGTTGGTGCAGGAGATTAGTTTAGGGCATTGGTTACAACATAGCTCCAGCCCCACTATTGATAGGCGTGTTAAGTCACATCGAAAGAAGGGAATTAGGGATGCGTGGGTAGCCAACGATCCCACCGGCACTAAAGAATGTATGGTCAAAGAGGCCCAATGGGTCACTGAGTATTTGGGGGCTAAGTTAGAATCGTCCTGTCCGTCGGTATTTGACGCTTGGCAACAACTTGCCCACAGCCAACATGTACATTTAGTGATGCACGGTTCTTATAATCGAACCAATCCGCTCGCCAGTGGTTTAATACTTGTCAATGAATGCAAACCCAAACTCAGGCTGCCGCTTTGGACATTAACGCAGACATCGGTGGCGGCCGATTTGGTGATGCTGTCGGCTTGTGAATCCAATTTGACTGGGCAGGACACGGCCGGTTTGTTGACACCGGCTGGAATTGGGCCCTGTTTAGCGGCTGCGGGTGCCAAAACGGTGGTAGGCACGTTGTGGCCTTGTCATGGTGTCGCAGCTTTGTGTTTTAGTTATTATTTTTATCGGATTGCCGCAAGTTATCCAGAAATGCCTTGGCATCAGGTGGTAGCGTATGCGCGGCGAAAGTTGCGGGAGATGTCTTTGACGAAGTTGAAAAAGTTTGCCAAAGTTTTTCAGTTAGAGGATGTGGAAGATTTATGCCGGGAAGCGGTAGACACTCGGAGAGCGAAGGCACGGTTTTTTAAACGGCCTTTTAAGGATTTGCCTTTTAGTGGTTTTACTTCTTGGGCGGGATTTAGTGTGTTGGGGCGGGTGGAACGGTAGTGAACTGCAAAGTGAGTGATACTATCGCAAAAAGAAAGCGATAGCATCACGACTTGAACGACAGGGATTGTTTATAAGAAAGGATTGGTTTGTGACGGAATTTTAATCAATCTCTAGTACAACGGATTAGTTCGTAGGGTGGGTAACGTCTTTTTGTTGCCCACCAAACTTCTCAAATAAACCGCCTTCAGTTCGTAGCCACCCAACGTCTTTTTGTTGCCCACCAAACTTCTCTGGATCCGATACAACAACGGTTTCGGGTGATGCGCCCCAACAACTGAAACCAGCCGTACAAACCTGGCTAAAACCACAAAAAAATTCTTTACGTGCAAGTCAACCTTGCACTCCTGATGATTTCCTTCGTTCCAGGTTAACTTGCACGATTTTCACTGGCTAAGCTATTTAAGTTAGAAGAGACGGCGGACTTATGCCAAAAAACGGTAAAAAATCGGAAAGCGAGGGCACTGATTTTAAAACGGCCGTTTAAGGAATTTACGTATTGGGCGGGCTTTAGTGTGTTGGGGCGGGTGCGGCGGAAGTGAACAGGAGTACAAAGCGAACTTTGTACAGGAGTACAAGGCGAACCTTGTACGAGAAGGGCGCGTTTATCAGGAGTACAAGATTAACGCAGCGTGCAAAGCAGCCTTGTATAAACTCGTGCAAGGTTCGCCTTGCATTCCTGTTCGTGCAAGGTTCGCCTGAAACGAATGATGATGTGACATTGTTAAGTTAATAAATTCGCTTATTTCGTCAGGAAAATAGTCAAGAAATTCTAGCAAAGGCATTGCAACTCAAACTCATTGAGAAGAAAATAACCTTCCTCTTTAAAATAAGTGATACTATCGCAAAAACAAAGCGATAGCATCACGACTTGAACACTTTTTTTACAAATAAGTGATACTATCGCAAAACCAAGCGATAGCATCACGGCTCGCACTAATTCCTTTATTATATACAATTTGTGCAATTTTGGCCGCAAATTTTCGGCTGCATCATCCATCCGCCCCGATTGAGCGAGCCATGACGGTTGACAATAAAGGATGAGGCTTTAAGGGCTATTGAATGAGTCGGTTTTTCACTTCCCGTTTCTAGTTCTGGGCATTGTCGCCAAAAGAAAAACCATAGATTAAAAACACCGGGTTAGGCGTTAATTCCGCAGTTAAATAAGGCTTGGTTTGCAGTTTTTGTAATTGCAGATTTTTTAACAGCGGTTGCCCGCTTTGATTTCTCGGTGTAAACGTATGGAGATAAGCGGCTTTTTGGGAACGGTTTTCTGGACTCAGTTTAAACCGAAAATTATCCAACTGCGGTTTAAAACGTAACAGGGTATGAATATCCTGATGCCAACCGACTTTAACGGCGTGATGCTTAACGGTGTCGCTGTCGTCCAAAATCAATAACGCGACACGCAACAAAGCTGTTTCGCAATAGGTTTGCGCGGCGGCTTTATCCTCAGAGCAGTCGGCATACAATTGACAAATATCGTGCCAACTCTGTGTTAAATGTGTTTCCCATTGATCCAAAGATGCCCCCGGCTGCGCATGGCGCATAAACAAGCGTTTATCTTCTTCAAAACGCACCCCATGTTGTTTAACGGTTCGTTTACTACTAAGTTGCCGGTTCCACCCAGCGGCTCACTGCCATATCGTGAAGGGCAACCACAAGGGATTGCCCCTACGAATCGTTATTTCGTGTAGGGGCAATCCTTTCTAAGCAAAAGTTTTTGCGCGCAAAAACTTTTGCTTAGAATATGGTTGCCCTCATGAAAAAGCTTAACTTAATGGCATTGACCCAGCGGCTCCCTTCCTCTTTCCATAAATAGGTGCGAAACAGAAAGTAGAAAACGTACTCAAAATTTTATGGTGGCGGTGTGATGTTATCAGGCATAATGATGAATTTATTACGGTTAATTGGAATGTAAACTACAAAAATTGTTTATAATAAAGGATTAAATAATTTTCGACAATAACGATGCCCCACACGCCAACTCTGAAAATGTGAATAGCCCCAGGTGGAACCTCTCATCGTTATACATAAGTTAAAATGTAGGGTGGGCAAAGTCTTTTTTTTGCCCACCATTACAATTATCAGGTGGGCAAAAAAAACTTGCCGGCCCCCTACCAAAAAAATATTTTAAATCAAATGCTTAAATATTTGTGTATAACGATGAGAGGTGGAACCTGGGGAAAACGTTGCAACCCACGCCAACCCTGAAGGGGTTGAATGTGAGAATCATCTCGTTTGATGGATTTTCTCATAAATTCAACCCTTTCAGGGTTGGGGCGTTGGTTCGATTTTTTCCCTGGGTGAAACCTAGGGCTATTCACATTTTCAGGGTTGGGGGCGTTAGTTCTAGTTTCGAGGACAGATTAATGGAAAAAACCACAAACGCGCCGTCTAAACCGATGCAGTGTCCAGCCTGCAAACAATTTCATGTTGAAACGACGATTGAAACGGATACTTTTATTTATGGTATCGGTTTAGAGGCGGTGGATTTGACTGTCACCATTCCGGTGAGAATATGCAGTGATTGTGGCCGTCGATTTACCGATGAAGTTGCAGAATATGTGGAACATGAGGCCGTATGCCAACATCTTGGCGTGATGACACCCAAAGAAATCAGCACTATTCGTAACGGCTACAATATATCGCAAGCAACATTGTCTGAATTTATGTGTATTGATGAAGAATTATTAGCTTGCTGGGAAAATGGTGAACTCATCCAGAATGCGGCAATTGATAATTTGTTATATTTGTTGACGTTTCCAGAGAATTTGGAGCGACTAAAGACGAGATACGCTAATCCAATTATTCTTAAGTAGTTTCAGTTATAAACCGTAAAGCGTTTTGGAAACGCTTTAGGGTTTTGCCTTATTTTTCTGAACGTCTATAATTTTGGCTGGAGTCCAAACTTTAGTTTGGCGGGCCCAAACTAAAGTTTGGAGTCCTTTTTCTGGAATACTGTGAGCTTTTTGTGGATTGCGCCTGTTAAAAAAGTTTGGTTTAACTTATAATAACTTTCCAAATAAATCCGTTGGCTTGGTTTCGCCTTTAGGCGGTGATGCCCCGGTAAAAGCTCAAACTCGCCAAAGAGTCGAGCTTTTAAGCGGTGACATTTGATGTCACTAAATTGTTTCAAAAATGTTTCAAAAACGTCGAAATCGAGTTAAAGGAGGTTAAGCAATAATGATGAAAATAAACTATCTGATATCGTTAGTGTTTTTTCTATTACTGTCAACCTTCAATGGCGCGTATGCGTCTGAAAGTGGGTGGGAACTCGCTCAAAAAAGCGAGGGTATTTCAATCTACACCAGAGCGGTTGAAGGTTCTAAGATTGCCGAAGTTAAAGGTGTCGTCGTTCTTAATACGCGAATAGAAGTGGTAGCCATGGTGTTACGCGATATTGCGGCCTACCCGCAGTGGATGCCCGGTTGTAAGGAAACGCAACTGGTTGAAAGGTTTGACGAAAACAACATGATTCTGTATTACGTTCAAGAGATACCGTGGCCTTTTCAGAATCGTGATGTGGTTTTAAGAGCAACCACCCAGATAAATTTGGAGGCCGGCTTTTTTACGGTTAATACTCAGTCCATTGAAGATTCTCGTGCGCCTGTCAAAAAGGATCTGGTTAGAATGGCTGATATGAAAGGTCAATGGTTGGTGGAGTATATTGACAGACAACACACCAGAGTCACTTTCAGATTGAAAGTTGATCCGGCGGGCACGATACCGGTATTCTTAGTCAATACCAACAATAGTAAATCTCGCCACAAAACCTTGCTGGGGCTAAAAGGGATAGTCAAAAAGCCAAAGTACATTGAAGCCGCTAACCAGTCTGAGGATAGAAAAATCCTTGAAGGCTATATAGAAAGAGGCTACTTGGCGCGATAGTTTCGGGTTCGCTCGTTCACCTAGTGCCGTTAGGGCAAAACCTTCAAGGTTTCCAAAACCTTGAAGGTTTATAACTGAAATTATTTATCTGAAAAGCTATAGTTAAGTATTTGTTTATTATGAATAATATTGTTACTCCCCAATTTCACAAAATCCCCATCACGCTTGGCATCACCGGACACCGTGATCTGCGTGAAGAGGATAAGGAAATTTTGCGCAACTCTGTCCGTAAAATTTTTCAATTTATCCACACAAATTATCCAAATACGCCCTTACAATTGTTTTCGCCGTTGGCAGATGGGGCTGATCGTTTAGTGGCAGAAGTGGCTTTGGCAGAAAACGTGCAATTGCTTGTGCCATTGCCGATGCCAAAAGAGTTGTATGAGATAGATTTTCAAACACCTGATTCTAAACAAGAATTTGAACAGTTGTTAGAAAAGGCTCAAGTGTTTGAATTGCCGTTGCTGGAGGGCAATACGACGGAAACCGTCCGAGATTATGGCGATGCTCGCACATTGCAATATGCGCTTGTCGGCGCGTATATCGCTCGCCATAGTCATATCCTGATCGCCTTATGGGATGGCATTCCGTTGGACAAAAGCGGTGGCACTTCCCAAGTGGTGCAATTTAAACGCACTGGCGATATGATGGATTTACCGAAATGCTATAAACCACAACAACATGGGCCGTTAGATGTGCCTGACACGGGACCAATTTGTCAGGTGGTGACAGGTAGGGAAAGTGGTGAACCACTAGATTTGGTGGGTGAATTCAAAGTTTTGTTGCCTAACAATGAGGATAAAAATCATTTAGAGGATTTATTATCAAGTGATTTGGCGGCTATAAACCGCTTTAATCATGATGTGACAAAACATGTCAATTGTTTTCTACTGCAACGCCGAATTATCAATGGTCAAAAATACTTGCTCTCCGAAAAACGGTGGCAAGACTTATTAACATTGTCGCCGGCGTTTCAAACCATGCTAGGTGTGCATAGCACTGCAAATACTTTGGCGCGATTTTTTCAAAACCGTCTTAGACGCTCTTCGATAAAGGTACTATGGCTAACCGCTGCTATGGTAGGGCTTTATGGCTGGTATAGCAATCTGGAAAACAATCCAACGATATTGATAGGTTATCTTATGTTATTTCTGAGTGCCGCTGGCTTAGGTTGGATTGCCAAAGGGCGGCATTATCAGAGTAAACGTTTAGATTACCGCGCTTTAGCTGGCGGTTTGCGCGTCCAACTCTTTTGGCATTTGGGCGGTTTAAGCGATTCGGTGGCGGATTATTATTTATGCAAACAACGCGGTGAATTGACTTGGATTCAAAGTGCTATTCGGGCACTCAATATCCATGATTGGGTAGAGAACCAGGAAAATCTTGAGACTATCCATCAAAAGTGGATAGTGCATCAACGCGAGTGGTTTTCAAAACATGCCCAAAGAAACCAACGCAAAGCCAAAAAATGGGGTTGGTGGAAAAAAGGCTTTTTTACGTTGGGTGTGGTTTCTATTGTCGGGCTATTGGTAGGACAATTTACCGGCACATTGCAATCCGGGGAAATGTGGCATAATCTGTTGATTTTGCTCATCGCCTTAGCCCCAACTGCCGGTGCGCTGCTACATCATTACACCGAAAAAATGGCTTTTGATGAACACGCCAAGCAATATGAACGGATGGTTGCACTGTTTAGCAGAGCCAGCGATGAGTTGAAAAATATTATGACTCGTCTGCAACAGGTAAAAGATGATCCCATTGCAAGCGAAGCCTGCCAAAAAGCGGCGAAAGAATTGTTGTTTGAATTAGGCAAAGAAGTCTTAGAGAATGGTGATTGGGTGTTGTTTCATCGTAAAATTCCGTTGGAATTGCCTAAAATGGGCTGATAAATAGAAGTCCAAACTAAAGTTTGGACTCCGCAAAACTCAGATTTCGTACAAGGTTCGCCTGTACCCACCCATTTGCTATTCCGCAAATAATACCTGATCGATGATGTCACACAAACAATGAATAACCAATAAGTGAATTTCTTGAATACGCGCTGTTGATTGGGTGGGCACACAGATTTCTATATCAGATGCCTTTAATTGATGTGCTGCTAACCCCCCATCTCGTCCATCTAGCAAAACGATTTGCATGTTTTGGCTATGCGCTGCTTCAATGGCTTTGAGAATATTGGGCGAGTTGCCACTGGTGCTAAGAGCCAGCAAAATATCCCCGGCTTGTCCTAACGCATTAATTTGCCTAGAAAATATCTTGTCAAAGGTATAATCATTGGCAATCGAAGTGAGGATTGAAGTATCGGTGGTTAAAGCGATAGCGGATAAACCGCGCCGTTCTTTTTCAAAGCGGTTAATTAGTTCTGACGAAAAATGTTGAGCTTGTTCTGCTGAACCGCCGTTACCACAACTCATCATTTTATGTTGTTGTTGTAAGCACGTCGCCATCAATTGTCCTGCTCGCACAATGAGAGGAGCCAAGGTGGGCAAGGCTTTATTTGTCAGTTCAAGGTTGGTGGAAAAATGTTTATTAACGCGATTGAGTAAATTCATGTTGATTTTTTGGTACACAAAAATTTAGCTATAGACGTTCATAAAAATATTTAGAGCAAAACCGTAAAGCGTTGCAAAAACCTTGAAGGTTTCTAACTGAATTATTTATCTATCTGAAAAACCTATGTACAGGACAAAAAAGTGTTCAAGCCGTGATGCTATCGCTTTTTTTTAGCGATAGTATCACTCAAAAAAATTTGAACCGCAAAAGTGATACTATCGCTCAAAAAAGCGATAGCATCACGAAATACTTTAAAATTATGTGAACCGCAAAAGTGATACTATCGCTCAAAAAAGCGATAGTATCACGAAATACTTTAAAATTAAACGATTATAATTTTTGTCCCGTACATAGCTGAAAAACTATAGGCGCGATTGGGATTTGGGATATGGTAATTTTTATTTTTTCGTGGCTCTTTCCCATTGCCAAGCGTGGGCAACGATAGTTGTTAAGTCAGCGTATTGGGGTTGCCAGCCTAACTCGGTTTGCGCTAACTTTGAATCTGCAACTAAGCGAGCGGGATCACCCGCCCGTCGTTGTCCCATGATGACTGGAATGGGTTGCCCAGTGATTTCTTTAGCAACATCAATGACTTGTTTGACTGAAAAACCGGCACCATTGCCAAGATTATAGGCGGCGCTTTCTGCGCCAGTTAATAATCGTTCCAAAGCTAATAAGTGGGCTTGACATAAGTCATTGATATGGATGTAATCACGAATACAAGTACCGTCGGGGGTGTCATAATCTTGACCATAGACGGTGATAGATTCACGTTGTCCTGACGCTGCTTGTAAAACTAATGGTATCAAATGCGATTCGGGCAGATGGCGTTCACCGAGTTGTCCATCGGGATCTGCCCCAGCCGCATTGAAGTAGCGTAAGCAAACCGATTTTAATCCATACGCCTGATCATAATCGGTTAATATTTGTTCAATTATCCATTTAGATAAGCCATAAGGATTCATGGGTTGTTTTGGGTGTTGTTCATCAAGGGGCACGTATTGGGGTTCACCGTAAATGGCAGCCGAGGAGGAAAAAATGCAGGCATTGACTCTGTGATCTACTATGGCATCCAGTAAAGTTAAAGTCGCTGCGACATTATTTTGATAATATTTGCTCGGGTTTTGCACTGATTCACCGACTTGAATAAATGAGGCAAAGTGCATAACGCCGTCAAAAGCGTAGCCGGTAAACAAACGATCTAAGCCGTTACGATCCGCACTATCGCCAAACACAAAATCGCCTCCTAACACTGCATCTCGATATCCCCCTGATAAATTGTCTAATGTGACTACATAGTATCCGGCAGCCAGTAACATTTTAACCATGTGGGAACCGATATAGCCGGCACCACCAACGACAAGAATGGTTTTCATATCTGTTTTCAGTAAAGTGGCGTAGATGGTTTTTAAAAAAAAGTGGTTAGTTTTTTGGTGCAAGGTTGGCCTTGTACTCCTGACAAGTAACGCCCGGTTTCGTACAAGGTTGGCCTTGTACTCTTGATAATGCACTATTGATTCATGTCATCCTTTAAAAAACTACTGATAATCAACAGAAATTCATTGAGTTTATCCAAATAAGAAAAGTGCCCGGCATTTTTTAAAACCACTAACCCAGCATCAGGGATTAATTGTTCCATTAATTGTCCATCTGAAACTGGCGTGGCTTGATCGTTTTCGCCCCACATTAACAGAGTAGGTGCCTTAATTTGTGGGAGCAACTCTGTTAAATCTTCATTGACTACCTTAATTAAAGTAGTTCTCATTACGCCAGAGGCATTTTGATAATCTTTTGAACCCGCTTTTTTCTGAACGGATTCTAGCATTTTTTTAAAAACGTGTTTGAGAATTGGTAACTGGGCAACGTTTTTTAACAGTTTGTAGGCATAAACTTTTAGGTAATAATTTAATTTCCGTTTGGGTTTAATGCCGGCGCTATCAACCAAGATGAGTTTATGAATGGTTTCAATCAATGCTAATCGAATTGCGATTCTTCCACCAAAAGAATGTCCCATTATAATTGGATTTTTAATTCCCAATTCGTGTATAAATTGTTGCACTAAATGGGTATATTCTGCGGTTCCCCAAGATTCAGGTGGGGGATCACTTTTACCAAAACCGGGTAAATCCAGCGAATAAACGCGCAAATTGTTTTCAAGGTATTGATGAACTGGTTTAAAACTGGATATTTGTGCCCCCCAGCCATGCAATAAAATGATGTTTTTACCGGTGCCAGAGGCGTGGTAGTTAATTTGCAGGTTGTTGATTGTTATAAACATGGTGATGGGTGATGGGTAATTGTTTTGTTGCTATATATCCGTTAAATCCGGAAAGAAGTTGTACTTCCTGTATAACTACAAGCCAGTATAACTACAAGGATTGCTTATAAGAAAGGATTAGAGCATGGAATAATAACTATAAGGATTGTTTGTAATAAAGGATTAGAGCATGGAATAATAACTATAAGGATTGTTTGTAATAAAGGATTAGAGCATGGCAGTTTTTTGAAAAGTGACATTGCTTTTGGCTCATCAAAATAAAGGCTCCTTTTTTAAAAAACTTAAAAATCCTTTCTTATAAGCAATCCTTGTAGTTATCTGTTTAAAAGAAAAATCCTTTCTTATAAGCAATC
>QNER01000188.1 GCA_003646175.1 Candidatus Parabeggiatoa sp. nov. 1 | reverse complement strand
CCATACCCCAAATTGTGATCATGCAAAATAGTTGATATGCCCAGTTCTTTTGAAACTTGGGCGGTTGCATCACTACTTTTATCATCTACCAAGATGACATCATCAACAATGGCGTGAGGGATTTCTTCATAAGTGCACCGCAGTGTCTGTTCCGCATTATAAGCCGGCATGACAACAACAATTTTTTTTCCATTGAGCATATCAGTTATCAGTTCAGTTATCAGTTATCAATTATAATTAGTGCCCATCCAGAAACGCCAGTGGTGGATTTCATTCGTTCCAGGTTAACTTGCACTACCACCCCGTGCAAGTTAACCTTGCACTCCTACCCACACCATTTGCTAGGAATTGCCCTTTATCCTTTGCCCTTGGAGCGATCCCCTTTATCAATCCCACAATTTGCGCCGCAATTCAAATTCATCTGAAATCACGTAGGCTTCTATGCATAATATATCTTGTTCGATGTGATGCAATTGTTTTCTCACTGCAACCAAAGTTTCATTGAAATTGGGTACTAACTGTGCATGGGTTGGCTTGGGCGGTAATACCAAAGCCAACATAAAATAAATTATCCATATTGGGGGAAATGGTACCACAAAAACCAAACGTACCAACACCACGTTAAGATTAAAATAGTCAGCCAAGCCGGCACACACGCCAAAGAAAATACCATTAACTTCATCTTTATACAATTGTCGTGAATGAGTCATTGCGGTTTTTTCCAATTGGGGACTTTTTGATCAAGTATCGATTCCAATACCTTAACACGCTGTTCTAATTTTTCCGCTTGGTTTTGTAATGCCTGTACTCGTTGTACCGCTTCCTCTGATAAACTATTTTTTTTCTTCGTTTTCCAGCGATAGTGCAAGCCCAACCATAACGGAACAATAAACAGCATAAACCCAATAAGTAGCATAAAGCCTACTACATACAGTAAGATAGTTTTAATCATAATATACTTCGTTCCCTTGAAAAGGGTGAAAATGAAATAAGAGGTTATGGTTGCAAAGTTCGCATTTCGGTAGCCCAGTATAAGTAGTAATGGTGTTCAAACGGATACTATCCCAGCAAGGGATAGCATCCGTAAAATCACGACATGTACTGGACTACCCGCATTTCTATTGACGCTGAGCGACATCAGCGTAAAAAAATAAATACGTGAAATCCTTCAATGCGTTGTGTTTCCAGTATAAAAATTTTATGGATAACTAGATCTTAAATTAATTTATAATAATAATTAAAAGAGAAAGTTAGAGTTAGGAAAGGGTAATTCCCAATTCCCAATCGCACCTAACGTTTTTATGCACAAAAACTTTAAGCGCGATCCCAATTCCCAAACTTAAAGCACACGAAAAACACAGATGAGTAATACTGCCAACACCATTTACGAGGCTATTGTCGCACATACGGCATGGAAAAAGCGATTGCGTGATATTATCGACAGCGGCAAAAATGAATATGATGCTGACCCCAAACATTGTGAGTTTGGCCAATGGCTTATAGAACATGCCGACGGGTTGTTAAGTATATACGAACACTACCCACAAGTTGTACACTTACATGATCAGTTTCATAAGGAAGCTGAAAAAATTATTCAACTCGCCTTAAACGGAAAACAACAGCAAGCCAACGCTGCTGTGGAGTATGGCAGTGATTTTGACAAAATTTCTACAGAATTGGTGCAAGCCCTCATAGCTTGGCATGATGTTGTGATAGGCAAGATGTAAGTACTGAAGCACAAATAAACAGGGCAACCGCAAAGGGATTGCCCCTACACGATGCTATGTAGGGGCAATCCTTTATGGTTGCCCCCTGTTAAAATACCTGAAAATTTATGGTTCAGTACTTAAGTACAGCGGATTGGTTAGTACAGCGGATTGGCTAGTACAGCGGATTGACGGATAACACGGATTTCTTTTTTGACAACTGACAACTGATAACTGATAATTGACATGGCTGATATAAAAAAAGTGGTTTTAGCCTATTCGGGCGGCCTCGATACCTCTATTATTCTTAAATGGTTACAAGATGAGTACCATTGCGAAGTGGTCACTTTTACCGCCGACATCGGGCAAGGGGAAGAACTTGAACCAGCGCGCACTAAGGCCCAAGCCTTTGGTATAAAAGAAATTTATATTCAAGATTTGCGCGAAGAGTTTGTGCGTGACTACGTGTTTCCGATGTTTCGTGCCAATGCCATTTATGAAGGCGAATATTTGCTGGGCACTTCCATTGCGCGCCCACTGATTGCTAAACAATTAGTGGAAATTGCTAATCAAACCGGGGCCGATACCATTTCGCATGGCGCCACCGGCAAAGGTAATGATCAAGTGCGTTTTGAATTGGGGGCCTATGCGTTAAGACCAGACATCAAAGTCATTGCCCCTTGGCGTGAATGGGATTTAAACTCACGCGAAAAACTGTTAGCGTATGCAGAGCAACATGGCATCCCGATAGAAATGAAGCGTGGCAAACAATCCCCCTATTCAATGGATGCCAATTTGCTCCATATTTCTTATGAAGGCGGCATGCTTGAAGATCCTTGGGCCGAACCCGAAGAAGATATGTGGCGTTGGACAGTTTCTCCCGAAACCGCGCCCGATAAACCCACAACGCTGGAGCTAGAATTTGCCAAAGGCGATATTATCGCCATCGACGGGCAAACCATGACACCCGCTCAAGTGCTAACCCATTTAAATAAAGTCGCTGGTGAAAATGGTATTGGACGACTGGATTTAGTCGAAAACCGCTATGTCGGTATGAAATCACGCGGTTGCTATGAAACCCCGGGGGGCACCGTGATGCTCAAAGCACATCGCGCCATAGAATCCCTCACCTTGGATCGTGAAGTGGCGCACCTCAAAGATGAATTAATGCCCCGCTATGCCAGTTTGATTTATAATGGCTACTGGTGGAGTCCGGAACGTAAACTTTTACAAGAACTGATTGATAGCTCGCAAGTCACTGTCAATGGCAAAGTCCGTTTAAAACTTTATAAAGGCAATGTCATTGTCACCGGGCGCACCTCCGACACCCATAGCCTATTTGATACCAGCATTGTCACCTTTGAAGACGATGAAGGTGCGTATAATCAACAAGATGCGGCCGGGTTTATCAAACTCAATGCGTTACGGATGCGGATAGCGGCGCGATTAAGCACAACATCTTAGTACAACAAACAACATCTAGTACAGCGGATTGACGTATTTCGTCAGGTTTATTGAGCAGGTATATTTCGCTCCCTTTCAGAGGATGATAATGTGAAGAGGTTATGGCTCATTTCAATTAGCTTTGGAAAAGACATTGAGCCACATCCGCATCAAGGAAGAAAATAAATCGGTAGTCCTAAACATGTAGTGAGTTGACGGATGCTATCCCTTGCCGGGATAGTATCCGTTTGAACACCATCACTACTTTTACAGGACTACCAATAAATCTATTAAATCCGGAAAGAAGTTGCACTTCCAGTACTCACTCATCAATCCGTTTACTGAAGCTAATCCGTTGTACTATATTTTTCTATGTACAGGACAAAAAGTTGTAACAATTTTATTTTAAAATAAAATATTTTGTGATGCTATCGCTTTTTTGGCGATAGTATCACTTTTTCTGCTCAGAAGTTGTTGAAAAAAAAGGGAAAGGATTTAATCTAGTCAAACGACGTTGGGTAGTAGAATGAACGTTTGCATGGATCAATAATGCCAGACGACATTCCAAGGATTATGAAGTTCTGACTTGCAATAGCGAGGCCATGATTCAAATTTCTATGATTGCTATTCTACTTCGACGTTTGGCCTAATTTATAGGTTTACCAACAGCTTCTCACATAATTATAATGTGTCTCGTTCCAAATCAATCTATCCCAAGACTTAAAAATAGCAAAAAAATAGGGGATTTTTTAGTGATACTATCGCAAAAAAAGCGATAGCATCACGACTTGAACACTTTTTTGTCCTGTACAAAGATATTTTTACTTCAAAGGAGGACAATACTGATGTATGGTAATTTAACAAAACCGCGACGCTTACAGGCGATGCTTATGTTTTCAAGCCTGACTATGCCGTTTTCCGTTGCTGCGGATCAAATGTCGGCAACTGTGCCACTCGATCTGGAAAAACCCGCCCATGCTGCCCCATGGCAACGCTACAGTTCTTGGAGACAAACCGATTGGGAACACTTTTGCAACCTGAGGCGCGGTGTCGCACATCCCGTCTCTTTTATCCAAACCATTGACACCCCCATTAAGGGTGATCCGGTTAACGGTAAAAAACTGGTGACTACTCGTAAAAAAGGCAATTGCGTCTCCTGTCACATTCTGCCCGGTGCGTCATTCCCCGGTAATGTTGGGATTAATATCTCAAGCATTGGTAAATGGGGACTGCCGGACGAATTTCTGTTTAATTACGTTTACGATGCCAGAATCTACAACCCACGTACCGTCATGCCACCTTGGGGAACCAATGGTGTGCTCACCAAGACGGAAGTCATGGACATCGTGTCTTATTTAAAGACCCTGACACAACCGGTAAAATTTGACAGCCCGGAACAAAACCCAGAAAAACGGCCGGTGCCGGTTGAAACGCGGGATAATTTAGATGAATTTGAAAATTCCGGCATGTTTGCGGTGGATCTCGGCGAAAAACTCTATACCCAAAAAGGCCCAAAGGGTCAATCTTGCCAAGATTGCCATGGTAAACCAGAAAAGGCCTTTGCCAAATGGGCCACTAATATGCCTAAGGTTGAACCGCGTTTGAATAAAGTCCTCGGGGTAGAAGAATTTGTCACCCGTCATGCGCGAGTGACAACCGGTGCAGAGTATTTAGCACAAACTGAAAACAATTTGGGGTTAGCCGTTTATTTGCGCTATTTGGCTAATGGACAACCCATTTCCATCAATACCAGCGATATGAACACGCGCATTGCCCTAAGACGTGGCGAAGAATTGGTAAGCCGCAAAATCGGGCAGTTCAATATGGCCTGTACTGACTGTCATGTTATCAGTGCGGGCAAGTGGATACGGGGCCAATATTTGGCCACCGTAGTCGGTATGATGGATCATTTTCCCACCTACCGCACCAGTCGAGGTGAGATTTGGGACATTCGCAAACGTTTTCAGTGGTGTAACGTGTCAATTCGTGCCAACGATTTGCCACCAGATGCGCCAGAGTATGGTGATATGGAACTCTATTTAACGGTGAAAAACAATGGGCGAATTCTGAGTGTTCCGGGGATTCGCCACTAATTGCACGACTCGTGCAAGGTTCGCCTTGCACTCCTTAATCGCATGTGTTTAAAGGAGGTTAACCAATGAGTATTTCGCGTAGAACTTTTCTCCGCAGTACGGTTGCTTTAGGTGCCGGTGCAACCATCCTACCAGCAACCGTCATGGCAGAAGCCGAATCGGTTGAACAAGCCTCAAGTTCAGAAACGGCAGCTATCCAAGCAAAATCGGTTGAACAAGCTTCAAGCTCAGAAAGGCTCGCTTTTCAAGCCGAATCGGTTGATAAAGCCCTAAGCGATTTATTTAACAGCCCCGTCGTTTCTAGCGATAAAATTACTATCAAAACCCCAGACATCGCTGAAAATGGCAAAGTAGTGCCGGTTAAAGTCACGACTGACTTACCCAACGTGGAATCCATTACGATCCTATCGGAAGCCAATCCGAAGCCGTTAGTCGCTCAGTTTAACTTTATAGGCGAAGCGAAAGGTTGGATCAAAACGCGCATTAAGATGGGTGGCACCGGTAATGTCATAGCGGTGGTTAAAGCAGAAGGCAAACTGTATCAAGCCAGCCGAGAAGTCAAAATCACTATTGGTGGTTGTGGCGGTTAGATATATAGATGTTGTGCGATAACTAATTTCACAAGTTGTTGACGGATACTATCCCTTCAAGGGATAGCATCTGTCAAAACGGTCGTCGTTCCAGATGCTATCCCTTTTGGGGATATAGCGTTTCCCGATTGGGTGCAGTACAAAAACAGTAAAAAACCGTAAAGCGTTTCCAAAACATTGAAGGTTTCGTGATGTCGTTTATTCAATCGGGAAATGCTATAGTATCTGTCAAAACGGTCATCATTCCAGATGCTATCCCTTTTGGGGATAGTATCTGTCAAAACGGTCTTCGTTCCAGATGCTATCCCTTTTGGGGATAGTATCTGTCAAAACGGTCTTCGTTCCAGAAAAAAAACAGCGTGAGCTAAACAAGCTTAAAGTGATACTATCGCAAAAACCAGTGATAGCATCACAATTCACTCGTTGACGGATACTATCCCTAAAAGGGATAGCATCCGTGAAATAAGGATGCTATCAATGAATCGTCGTCAATTTCTCCATTTAATGGCTATCGCCAGTGCCTCTGGTGTGTTACCTAAATCCTTGGCTGATACTCAACAATCAAGCGAACCCTACGATATTCCTACCTTTGGGCAAGTACGTTTACTCCATTTCACAGATTGTCATGCCCAATTACTGCCACTGCATTTCCGTGAACCTCATGTCAATCTTGGTATCAAAAACCAGCGTGGCAAAGTCCCGCACCTTGTGGGTGATAAGCTGTTACAACATTTTGGCATTAAACCAAATACTCGCCAAGCACACGCGTTGACTTATATTAACTATGAAGCGGCCGCGGAAAAATACGGCAAAGTCGGCGGGTTTGCCCATTTAGCCACGCTAGTCAAGCAGTTACGTGGCAATTATGGTTATGAAAAAACCTTGTTGCTTGACAGTGGCGATACTTGGCAAGGTTCCGGCACCGCCTATTGGACGCGAGGGCAAGATATGGTGGCAGCCTGTAATCGGCTGGGTGTCGATGTAATGACTGGACATTGGGAATTTACTTATTTGGCTGAGGAAGTCTTAGCTAATATTAACCAGTTTCAAGGCGAATTTGTCGCCCAAAATGTCCTCGTTAAAGAGGAAGCTTTATTTGAGGACGTACCCGCCTTCGATGAAGATAGCGGACATGCCTTTAAGCCTTACACCGTGCGAAACTTAAACGGGGTGCGCGTTGCGGTTATTGGTCAAGCTTTTCCCTATACACCCATTGCCAATCCGGCACGGTTTATACCCGATTGGACGTTTGGCATTCGGGAAAGTGACATGCAATCACTGATCAATACCGTGCGCCGTCAAGAAAAACCCGATATTGTCGTCGTGTTATCGCATAATGGCATGGATGTTGATTTAAAAATGGCTTCCAGGGTGACTGGCATTGATGTCATTTTAGGCGGGCATTCCCACGACGGGGTGCCACAACCTAGCCAAGTCAAAAATAGCGGCGGGGTGACTTTAGTCTGTAATGCCGGTTCTAATGGCAAATTCGTTGGTGTACTCGATTTTGCGGTGAAAAACGGTCAAGTCAAAGACTATCAATACCGTCTACTGCCGGTGTTTGCCAATCTACTGCCGGCCGATAGGGAAATGCAAACCTATATTGATCAAGTGCGAGCCCCTTATTTAGGCAAACTAAGCGAAAAACTGGCAACCACCGATAACCTATTATATCGGCGCGGCAACTTCAATGGCACCTTTGATCAATTGATTTGTGATGCGTTGCGTATTCAAAGCGATGCCCAAATTGCGCTGTCGCCCGGCTTTCGTTGGGGGACAACGGTGTTACCGAATCAACAGATTACGATGGAAGATGTGTTAAACCATACTTGCATCACCTATCCAGAAACCTACAGACGGGAAATGAGCGGCGCCGAGATTAAAATGGTTTTAGAAGATGTCTGCGACAATCTCTTTAATCCCGAACCTTATTGGCAACAAGGGGGTGATATGGTGCGTGTTGGCGGTATGGATTATATCTGTGATCCCACCCAAACAATCAATAAACGTATCAGTGGCATGACTTTGAATGATGGCACCCCGATTGACATGAACAAACGCTATAAAGTGGCCGGCTGGGCGACGGTTAGAAATCAATCAACGGGTAAACCGGTTTGGGATGTAGTAGCCGACTATTTACGTGATCGTAAAGTCGTTAAATTAGACAAAATCAACACGCCGAAATTGGTAAATGTTGATGATAACCCTGGGCTGGCTGATTATTCTGATTTGATTTAATTGAGAACCAAGTACAACGGATTAGCGGAATAAAACTTCATGGTTACCCAATTTAACCACCCCGAACAATGAAAATGCTGTCAAAGAAAACCTAAACACACAAAATTTTAATAAGCATATGATTTTTTTGACATTTCATAAAAACTTGAACACTGAGTCATACCGTCAAGTATTAATTCGTTTATCCCCGTAATTCGTTGTACTCAGCAAGAGAAATCCGATTTTTTTTAAAAAATCGGATTTCTTTGAGACTTTCTAAAAACTTAAACACCAAGCCATCTCGTCAAGTATTAATTCGTTTATCCATTAATTCGCTTATCCTTCGTTCTGTTGTACTCAATGTAACAGCCGACTCAGCCTATTTTTAACCGACTTGGCACCATATCCCAGATCATAAAAAACCGCCTGAATCGCCCAAATTGGTAACACGAATGGCAACTTGAATAAAAAAACGAACAGGCTTTTTAAACAGATGTCTCTGCAACCATGCTTGTACCTAAAGAAAAAAGGAATTATCAATAACATAATTAGCCCAGCAATAAGCCCAAAAAGCGCAGTGACACCAACGTATTCATTATTTTTAAGATACTCATTAAAAAGATAAGCATCAAAAGTCAAAACCACCCAAAATAAAAAAATAAAATGATAAAACAGATTCATCAAGCTGAATAAATACACAGCATCCGCCGAAAAATTGGTGGAAACACGAAGGCATTTATACACCATAAAATAGGCTAGGATTCCAGCGAGTATGAAAGCCATCAAAAAACCAAAAGCAGCCTCCCAATCATTAATTAGGATATCAGCGACAATGTTTAATCCGATAAAAATACCAACAGAAGATAAAACTATGGTTATAAATCCCCAGTTCAGCACTCGTATAACCGATTTATCAGCAAAGATATTCTTAATACTCGCCTTTAATATTTTTTTGCCCAGACGAGCCGCTTGTTGTTTCGGTGGTGTTTCCATTATCAGTTATCCGTTCGTAGCGATAGTTTTTGCGCGCAAAAACTTGTGCGCGGAAATCAGTTATCAGTGACAGGCGTTGGTTTTAAGCGCATCACTGCCATTAAGTTAACCATAGCGCAATGCCAGCATTGATGCTGGAGTCCAAGATTTATCTTGGCTGAGAGGCTGTGAAAAAAAAACTTTTTAAAATAAATTAATTAATTATTTTTATGATTATAAATTATATTTAAATTTTTTGATTCAATTGACAAAAAACCTCAAATCCATTTCCTCAAACCCATTACCTATTACTTCGATACAATTGTTAACTAATCTTTGCACTGTTCAGGAAAATCCGTACTAATCTTAGATACAAAAGTCTGTCTCACCTACATGAACGCGTGTGCGAAAGCAGTTTCGCGCCAAACCTTCAAGGTTTCCCAAACCTTGAAGGTTTTATCGAAAAGTCGTAAAACCAAACCAAGAATTTAACAATAACTCATGTTACGCACAACGCTTCAAAATGAGTCCAGAGGGGCAACCATAAAGGATTGCCCCTACATTTAATGATATATTGTAGGGGCAATCCCTTTGCGGTTGCCCTTTGCGGTTGTCCCCGCTTTGCTGCGCCCTTTCACCAAACATCATTGTGGTATGGAACTTTCCGCTTTATTGCACAAACTGTGACATCGTCGAAGCAATGTGCGTAACATCAGACAATAATTGAAACTCGATGTTTCAAATTTTTGCACGCAAAAACTTGAACTTTGAATAAATGTTGTTTCACCACTGCCTGTCGATCAAGAAGTCTGGGAAATTTTTGACAAAATAAAAGCCGAACTGCAAACTTTGAAAGCTAAGGGGGGGATAGGAAATCTTTGACTCTTGTGAACAAACTCAAATCAATCGAGTCTAACCCCATTGATTTTGGGATCTGGTTGACAATTGTAGCCATTTTATATATCGTATCGCAAAAAGGGGATGGGGTAAAAGCAAGTTACAAACGGTTCTCCGTCAACAGCCCCAGCAAACACTTTTGATAACGAGTAATCCATTTATGAGGACTGGTAATGAATACCGAAATATCTTACCGTTTCATTGATTTAACTGCACACGCCTCGTTCAAGGTACAGCGAGGCTGCTTGGAACGATAATCAAAAAAAAGGCTTAGGCGATTTTTGGAAAACAATATACCAAGTTGTGGCTGGGTGACTCCGTGTAAAAAACTACCCAACCTGGTAATTTCTTTCTTTCTCGGAAATCGCCTTAATAAAACTTTTTTGGTATAATTTTACAAGAGGCTCAAAATACCATGGCAAAAAACGATTATGTCGGTATAGCTGACTTTTATAATACACTTGCAACAATGGTGGTTATTACGGTCATAACGCCTTGGCTCAAGAATTAGCACTTTTGCTAGGAAAAAAACGCCATCTGATTGAGCTTGGAGTGGGATCGGGCTTAATGGCTGAGGTTTTGATAAAACAAATACCTGATTTGGTGTTAACAGGT
>QNER01000187.1 GCA_003646175.1 Candidatus Parabeggiatoa sp. nov. 1 | reverse complement strand
TCTAATCAGTGGATGGAGAATGAATCACAAGACATCTGGGCAAATTTGGTCTTTTTATCCGTTTATTTCGTGTATCCGTTGTACTATACTTTTGATGGAATGGAAACTTTCAGAGACTTGTGTCTAACGATGAGAGGTGAAACCTGGGGTAAAGAAAAAGGTGTCAACCCAGTTTTTCCTGAGCTTGCAAAAGGGAGGGGTTGAATGTTAAAATCGTCTCGTTTGATGAATTTGAACACCAATTCAACCCCTTCGGGGTTGGGAGCGTTGGTTATTGTCTGCTAATAAAATCGAAATGCGCCAGGTTTATCCTTTCATAAGCAAACAATCCTTGTAGTTATTGTGTGTAGTTATTGCGCGTCGTTATAGCGCGAATTAAGGTTTATCCTTTCATAAGCAAACAATCCTTGTAGTTATAGTGCGGTAGTTATTGCGCGAGTTAAGGTTTATCCTTTCTTATATATAATCTTTGTAGTTATTACTGATAACGGATAACTGAAAAATGCCATTTCCTTCCGCTTACGCAACAGCCTCGTTGCTTGATCGTTTGATTGATTTAAAACCTCGCTCCGATTATGAGCCGATACCGTTGCGGGTTCAAACACGTAAGGCCTTTCATGCCTCGTTGCACCGCGATTTAGAGTGGTTATTAAATACACGTTGCCCGGTGTCAGAAACCGAATTAGCCCAACGTGAACGCAGTGTGATTGATTATGGAAGAGTCGATTTTGGCACGTTTTATATCAATAATCCCGATGATTATGGTCGGCTAAAACAGAATTTCGAGGAAATTATCACCTATTATGAACCACGCTTAACGGAGATTTGCGTCACCATCACACCAAAGCCTCATAGCCACAGTCAATTATTGGGCCTACTGGAAGCGAGGTTGATTGTAGATGATGTTGATGAGCAAGTGTCTTTTCCTATTGTGATCGATATCAAACATGGCTGTGGGGTAAAATTCATTAGCGATGAATAATCAAGATATTCTATTGCAATATTATATACAAGAATTGGATTATCTACGCAACAGTAGTGCGGACTTTGCCAAGCTATATCCTAAAATCGCCAGTCGCTTAATGCTGAGTGACGAAATATCCCCGGATCCCCATGTCGAACGTTTACTAGAATCATTTGCGTTTCTCACCGGACGGGTTCAATATAATATTGATAGCGAGTTTCCGCAGTTTACTGAAGCACTATTAGACAATCTCTATCCTCACTATTTGCAACCGATACCTTCGTTGGCAATCGCCCAATTTGAACCGGAACCCTCCAAGATAGAGATTGATAAAAACACGACTTTATTCAGTTCAAACGAAGAACAAGATGTCATCTGTCGCTTTCGCACTTGCTATCCGCTGACTTTGTGGCCTTTGAAAATCACCCAAGCCCAGTTTGACTCGCCTATTAAGGACCTGTGCCCAGAAATCAACGGAAAAATTCGGGGAAATATTCAGAGTATCTTGCGATTACGCTTTACTTGTCAAGAAGGTGTGGTTCTCAAAGATCTTAAAGAACTTAAACAACTGCGTGTCCATTTGCACGGTTCATGGTATCAAACCGCGCCATTGTATGATTTACTGGCTGGGCATCTGTTAGGCATGGCACTGCTAATCGACAAAGATAATATTACGACAGCGGTGTGTTTGCCGGCGGAAGCGATACAGCCAGTGGGGTTTAACGACGACGAAGCCATCCTGCCTTATCCAAAGCAGGCGCATCCGGCCTATCGTTTGCTACAAGAATATTTTGCCTTTTCTGACAAGTATCTGTTCTTTGATATCACACAACTGGACCAATTAAATCTCCAAGACGAAAAAAATGAGTTTGAAGTATGGTTGTTACTCAACTTGCCACCACCAGACGATTTGCGGGTGACGAAGGACACCTTTAGGCTAGGGTGTACGCCTATCATTAATTTATTTCCTAAAACGTCAGAACCGATACGCTTACACCATCGCTCGACCGAATATAGGCTCATCCCCGATATACGTCGGGAAGAATACACCGAAATTCACACGGTTGAGAAAGTCACGCTGGTTTCGGACCAAAGTAGCACCGCTTTGCCATCTTATTTTTCATTCCAATCCAGTTTAAGAGACAAGTCGAAAATGATGTTTTGGTATGCTCGGCGTGTGCCTACGATAAGTAGTCAGCCGGGCACGGATATGTATCTGCGTTTCGTAGATGAAGATTTCCAGCCGTACACTGACGTACCCGATCAAGTAGTGTATGCGCAACTCTTATGCACCAATCGGAGTTTAGCGGTACAAGTACCGGCAATGGCACCGGTGTTACAAAGTGATGATGTCGCTTTGTCAAAAGGCGTTTCTTGCTTAAAGCCCCCAACACCCCAAGTAGAACCACCGCTAGGGGGGGAAACCGTGTGGCGAATTATTTCTCATCTGTCTCTTAATTATTTGTCGTTCACAGCGAAAGAAGGCAGTTTAGTTGCGTTGCAGGGACTGTTACGCCTGTACAATTTTGCGACCAGTGATCAATCCCTGGAACTGCAAATTAGGGGCATTCGCAATATGACTGTTACGCCAGTGGTACGGCGAGCAATGAAAATACGCGATATCAATACTGGGCAAGAACAATATTTTGATGGATTTAAAACCGGATACGGATTTTTGCGCGGATTTGAGATTATTATAGAGTATGATATAAACCAAGATACCGGCAATAGTGGACTTTTATTGATGAGTGTGTTAGACCACTTTTTTGCCCTGTATGTCTCAGCAAATTCTTTCACCCAACTGACCGTCACCCAATACGCCCAAAAAGGGATTTGGAAAAAATGGCCTCCACGCAACGGACAAAAAATCCTACTGTAGCCGAACAATTGTTTACCGAGGGCGACCGCTTTGATTTTTATCAAGCGGTCAGAGTGCTTGAGCAATCAGCCAACCCGCAAACAACGGCTATGGTGGGTGAGGATGTCTACCCAGAAAAGGAACCGGTACGATTTCGTGCCAATGTCCGTCTGGCCTATCCTGCAAATGACATTGAAGCGATAATCCCTCCGTTTAAAGGCAAAACCAAGAAAAAAGAGAAAGATACTCAGCCGACCCTGTGGGCTAATTTTATGGGCATAGCCGGGGTGCATGGGCCTTTGCCCGCCCCCTATACTGAACTTCTGATGGCGCGGGTCTCAAACAAGGATTACACATTACGAGACTTTCTGGATATATTTAACCATAGAGCCATCTCGCTGTTGTATCGTGCGCGTAAACACCAGCGTATTGGATTAGAAATTCGCGCACCATCAGAAAGTCAATTTGCCAATTATCTTTATGCGTTGATGGGTTTAGGGACCGCGGGCTTGCAAAATCGTATGCACCTTGACGATCGGGCTTTATTGCTTTATGCCGGTTTATTTGTACATCAGCCACGCTCTTTAAGTGCATTGGAATGTTTGCTCACCGATTTTTTTAAAGTCAACGTGACAGCGGAACCTTGGCAAGGACAATGGTTGGATTTGCCCGAAGACGAATACACATATATAGGTATTAGAAAAGGCCAAAACCAAGTGTTAGGCCAGACTGCGACACTAGGCACCCGAGTTTGGGATCTACAAAGCCAATTTGCGCTGCACGTTGGGCCGGTGAACCTAAAACAATATGCGGATTTGCTGCCAATTGGTTTAGGGTTTATTTGGTTATGTGAATTAACCCGCCTCTTTATCGGGCCAGAATTCGAGTTTGGGATAAGCCTCACGCTGAAAGCGGACGAAATGCCGGGCACAAGACTAGTCAATCCAATCAAAGGCTGTCGCTTAGGCAGGAAATGTCGTCTAGGCCGGACCTCTCGGTTAAAACCCCTAACTGATGACCCAACTCGGGGCAGCCATTTAGGGTGGACTTCTTGGTTAAAAACCGGACCTTGCCCTAAAGATGTCACTGTGACACTTTCACCGCAATTAATTAATGCCATCCAAGAATCCCGTTAGTTGTTCAGGAGTGGCGAACCTTGCTTAGTTGTTCATTCGTTCTAGGCGAACCTTGCCCGAAGGTGTGTTCTGTACGAAAACATTTTTTTGGACGGAGTTACAAACGGTGGAAATATCGGATAAAATCGCCGTCGGTAGGTGATTAAAAAAAATACCATGATTCCCGGCTGATGAGTGTTGCCTTCATTTGATGTAAAGGTGTAGGGGGCCAGCAATGTGTTTTTATTGCCCAGCACCTGTCACCAAAAAACGTTGCACGCCTCAATTAATCAAATTTTGGTGGGCAACCAAAAGACGTTGCTGGCCCCCTACATAAACAATATATACATAAAATTATTGAAGTCACACCCATCAGAACTGCCAAAAAACGAATGAATATTTTCACTCTGAACAGTTAAGTGAAACCTGGGTAAAGAATCAAACGCCCCCAAACCCCTTCAGGGTTAGGATCGTTGGTTCTAATCAAGCCGGAAAATAGAATTGCGCTCAGTATCCATCTCAAGGGAAAAAACATGCCTTACGATATCTATAGTTCTAGTGCCACACATACCACTGGTAATTTTGATGCCAGTACGCTTGACCCTGTCAAACAAACCTTGATACAACACTCCGATTTAGTTAATAAAAAGGGGTTAGTGTATGAGGTATTTAAATTGCCTATTCCAGAGTTTACTCAACAAGTTGGAAAGTTTTTCAATCGTGTTGCCAGATTATCAGTCAATAAAAGTACTCGCAAACAAGCTATGCAGGATGCCGTCAATGTTTGGATTGTTTATAAATTTAATGCTTTTCGAGATGCCCAACAAAAATGGAACATCATGGAACAACAACACAAACAGTCCTTTAACAAATCCCTGCCTCAACCTACCAAGCAATTTCCGAACAAGTTGGGTGGCGATTTAAAAGCTGCCGATGCTAAATACAACATGCTTTTAGAGCAGGTTGAACTCATCGTTTTTTGGCTACGTCAATTGACGGCAAAAAAGTTGAATCTTGATTCACTCAACAAATGGCATCAAAATGACATCGAACAACAACAGACAGCACTGTCGTATGTTAGCTTTTTAAATTGTCCAACTGGCCAAGTAAAATTAACCCTCGAAAAGATGGTCGAAGAATCTACCAAAAAATGTAGGCAACCGCAGAAAAATGTTAATTGGGAAAATACTTGGACAGCAGGGATAGGTGTTAAAACCGAGCGCTCATGGGATGTGACTCGCGTACAGACTGCAATACGTGGTGGTGCTTCATTTTTTGGCGGTTTTATTGGAGAAGGAAAACTGACAGTTGCTTGGAAATGCGTTAATGTTGAAGCGGGACACAAAGAAAAAGCGGGTATCTGGGGAGCAGCACAAGGTAGTGTGACGGCTGATTATGACCTAAGAAATCTCGCCGCAGGCAAGCATGTTGGAATAACGGCTGAAGGTAGTGCCGAAATCGGTATGGGATTTACCGCCGAACAGTATATTAAGCTGAATGTTGCTGACATACTGTTGTTTGATGCGAAAGTAGAAGAACTAGCAGTAGCGATGGCAAAAGCGACCGGTAAATTTACCTTGGGGACTCAAGGCTTTGAAATAACGGCTAAAGCGGCAGCACTTGCTGGGGTTCAATTAAAAGGTACCGCAAATTTGACAGTTTCCTTGGATAACAGAACCTTGTTATCAACTCAGGCGACCGGCGAACTCACCGCAGGCGCAGGCGCACACGCAGGCTTTACTTTGGCCTCACCTTCATTCGGCGATACAAAAATCGAATTTGACCTTGGAGCAACCCTTGGATTTGGTACTGGGGGTTCGATCAACGTGAATTTCTCATTTCATAATGCCGCATGGCTGACCAAAAATGCCATTATTGAGCATGTTTTACCCGCATTTGTATATCGAAAAGCTAAATACTACCCGTATGTAAAGGATCCCGAGGAAAACCAAGAGCTTGCAATAAAAGCAAAAGGGGCACTCATTGAACTTATGAAGGAAGTTCAAGCTGAAAAAGACCAGATAGAAAATGAAATCCAGTCATGGTACCGTCGTTTAGAAACTTCGGTTTAATGAATGCGAAAAAGCCATTCTTGCTGTCAATTGAATTATATTTTAGCTCGATAATACCAAAATCGTGATGCACCAACCCAACGTCACAAAAACTGGGAATGTCAGCTCATGGGAATGATAAAACGACATGTTATTGAATGTCGGAGAGTGTTAAAATGACAAATATATTTACCGTGTTCTGCCACGGTACAGGAGAACACCGGGCCAAGAATAATGATGATGAATTAATTCATTACTTATCAGGAATAGTCAACGGAACTGAATATAATGATTTATTGATTTTTGATGGGCCCGGGACCGGCTATGGTGATGTTGAAAATCCTACCCCCCGGTGCTTTTGATGCCTTTGCTCAGAATAAATGCCTGAAAAAAAATGCGCCTGGATGGAGCCAAACCTCTACCAGTATCATGGATGTGATCGATTGGGACGAAACCGCCAATACCGTTCATCTTGGGTTACAAAAACTGGTCACTGTCGGTTCTAAAATAACGGGTAAAAAAAAGACAGCGCTCCTGCCGGGCTTAATACTTGGGAAAGGAATGGATGACAACATCAGGCATGCCATTGCCACGATGGGCAATATTTGGGACAACTTTAACGGGAAAATCATCAATATGGTCGGTTGGAGCCGAGGAGCCGTCACCTGTATACGAATGGCGAACTGGCTGGAGGAATTTTATGGGACCAACATGGAAGTGAATATCTTCGCGATTGACCCGGTTGCCGGCGGTGATCTTGGAACTAAGTCCGGCGACACCTACACCTTACCAAGCATAGTTAAAAATTACATTTCATTGTTAGCCCTTGACGATAAGCGCGGCGGGTTCAGACCCCAAGACGCAAAACGGATAAAAGTAAAAGACCCACACATCACTAAAGTAGCACACTTGCCTTTACCCGGTTCACATGATACTGCTTTGAAATATGGCAAAAATGCAGAATTACACGAAGTTTCAGAAGTGGCTCGCCACTTGTCCTACCAATTTCTGAAATTAATGGGCACCCGATTTAGAAGTCAACCGGCACTCTATACAGCCGCACAACTTTGTGACAAGTACGCACGAATGAAACTGAAAATTGGAAGGTACGACAAGTTAGGAAAGAAAGGTTTTTCAAAGCGCGTTCAAGGCGGCATTATTCAACGCGAAATCAAGGAAAAACACTATGACTATGTGAGCAATTCTTCAGTATTTTTTATGAATGAACATCATGTACAACTTTTTTTAAAAACCTTTCCAGATATATTTCGATATTTTTTCAGTGCTGAACGTGTGGAAACACAGCTCGGACAACCCGTATCATATCCTCACCATTCAAATTGGGCCCGTAAATTTTATCAACTCTTAGATCAAAGCCCGGCTTCTTATCAATTACTAAACATGCTTGATGTTTTGATGTCTGATAATAGCTCTGGTTACAACGATATCTGGATAGCAATACCTAACAGCCTTTATGTCGGTGACACGAGTACGATGAACTCTGGCCGTGCGTTATTGTCCATTGAATTCGCACAACTGATTTCACAATTTTTTGGAAACTTTCAGGCTATCTCTATTAAGGCGCATTAAAAAACAACAGGTTATAATTTTTTCACGTCGTTTACGTCGTTTACGTTTCACCAGCCCTTACTTATCTAATTGAATTGCTCAAAAAATGGCCCCACAAAACACCTACGACGAACTCCCTTACGAATGTGCGGCCGCATCGCGCACCCAACCGACTCGACTGGCTACTGTCGCCACCCTGTTTGGCATGACTCCGCCCCCAGTACAAACCAGCCGCGTTTTAGAAATCGGCTGTGCTGATGGGACCAATGTCATCGCGATGGGTTATGCGTTACCAGATGCAGCGTGTCTGGGTATCGATGCTTCTGCCCGGCAAATTGAGCAAGGGCAAGCGTTATTAGCTCAATTAAATTTGCCTAATGTCAGCCTTCAACACAAGAATATCTTGGAAATTGATGCCAACTTTGGGCCATTTGACTACATCATTGCTCATGGCGTTTATTCATGGGTTTCGCCCCCGGTGCAAGAACACATCTTAACGATTTGTCAGCACAATCTCACCCCCAATGGCGTGGCTTATATCAGCTTTAACACCCGCCCCGGCTGGAATATGCGTAGCACCATCCGCGATATGATGCTCTATCACGCCCAACAATTTGACGATATGCCCACGCAGATTGAACAAATGAAGGCGTTACTCAAATTTTTCGCCGATGCGACCAAAGAACAAAAAACTCTGCACAGTGCCTTTTTACAAAAAGAACTCAAGATTTTCAATCAGATATCGGATACCAATTGGTACCATGAATTTCTGGAGGAAAACAACCTTCCGCTTTATTTTCACGAATTTGCCAAACAAGTTGAGCAGCACGGCTTACAATACCTTGGTGATACCGAGGTGCAAACAATGTTCCTTGAAAACTTATCCCCACCAGTGATAGCCCAGTTACAAAATTTAAGTGTCATACACCAAGAGCAATATTTTGATTTTCTGAATAATCGGGTGTTTCGCCATAGTCTGCTGTGCCATCAAGAAGTCAAGTTGCAACGTAGCCTGTATCCTGCGGTGATAAAACAATTTTACTTGGCTTCACAGTTACAACCTGTGGGCGATGTGGATATCGTCTCTGATCAACCCGCCAAATTTGAAAAAGCCGGACTAGGCGGGGTAGAAGAAGATACACCTATTGTGAAATCGGCTTTGGTGTATTTAGCCAAAATCTGGCCGCAAGCGATTGCGTTTAAAGAATTAGTTCAACATGCGGATTTACAACTAAAAAGGGATCCTCAAAGTCACTTTGAAACTTCGCAAGAAGACATTTTAGCGGAAGCTTTGCTCAAATGTTGTTTGGGCAGTGTAATTGAGGCTTTTACCCATCCACCACGATGTGTCACCACCATCAGCCCATTTCCCAAAGCCAGCGAGTTAGCACAAGTACAAATACAGCACGGGGATCACTCGGTAAGCAATCTACGCTGTGAACAATTAAAATTATCCCCCCTATTGGAATCGGTTTTGCCGGCTGTGAATGGTACACACGATGAAGCTGCGTTAATAGAAATTTTGCGGGATTTAAGCAAAAAAGGCATCATTACGGCTCAACACGAAGGTCAGCCGGCGGCACCGGAAGCGGTTACCACAGCAATGTTGCAGGATTTATTGCGAGACATTTTTACCTATTTGGCACAAACCGCATTATTGGTGGATTAATAATGAATGTTGTGGGCATATTATCATTCGTTTCAGGCAAACCTGGTACGAAAAACGGCCGAAGAGTATCAGGAGTATAACCTATCAGGAGTACAAAGTATCAGGAGTACAAAGTATCAGGAGTACAAGGCGAACCTTGTACGAAAAACGGCCGAAGAGTATCAGGAGTACAAGGCGAACCTTGTGCGAGAGGAAATTAACGGATACTATCCCTAAGAAGGGATAGCATCCGTTTCACGTTCTCATTCGTTTCAGGCGAACCTTGTGCGAAAAACGGCCGAAGAGTATCAGGAGTACAAGGCGAACCTTGTACGAAAAACTTCGTCATTAGTCAATCGGCTATTGCCAAAATTTTTCACGTCATTGAATTTAATCATGAATTTTATGGCGACAACACCAAACACCTACGATGAACTCCCTTACTACTGTACCGCTTCACCGCGTGCTCAACCAAATCGACTGGCAACTGTCGCGACGCTGTTTGGCATGAACCCGCCCCCGGTGCCAACCAGCCGCGTTTTATTAAGCCATAACGGATAGTATCCCGCTCGATGGGATGCTATCCGTAAAGTAAGTTATTTACTTAAATAGTTTCACCAGTGGAAGTTAACGGATACTATCCCATCGAGGTATAGCATCCGTTTCGTTATATTTGAAAAACTTTAGGCTGTGCCAATGGTACCAATGTCATCGCAATGGGCTATACATTACCACAAGCACAGTGTCTGGGTATCGATGCCTCGGCCCGGCAAATTGAGCAAGGGCAAGCGTTATTAGCCGAATTAAATTTGCCTAATGTAAGAAATTTTGGTTGTGCCAGCCAGCCAGCCAGGGGCAACGCCCCTGGAACTTAATTCCTATCGTGCGTGCCATTAGTCTCAAGATAACTTTGAGACTGAGCAAGAAGATATTTTAGCGGCTGCCTTACTTAAATGTTATTTAGGCGGTGTGATAGAGGCATTTACCTTTCCGCCCCCCGGTGTCAGCAAAATCAGCCCCTTTCCCAAAGTCAGCGAGTTAGCGCGATTACAAATACAACAGGGGGACGATTCGGTGAGTAATCTACGCTGTCAGCAATTTAAATTACCTTCTCTATTCAAAACGATTTTGCCAGTGGTGGATGGTACACATAATGAAGCAGCGTTGATAATGATTTTGCGGGAATTAATCAAGCAAGGACAAATAACCATTCAACCAGAAAATAAGTCGGTGGCACCTGAAGCCATTACCACAGAACTCTTGCAGGTTTTTTGGCTACAAACTTTGACCTATTTGGCACGGATGGCGTTATTATCAAGTATTTCGTGATGCTATCGCGTATCG
>QNER01000186.1 GCA_003646175.1 Candidatus Parabeggiatoa sp. nov. 1 | reverse complement strand
TAGACGGATACTATCCCGAACCAAGGGATAGCATCCGGAAAAATAGACGGATACTATCCCGAACCAAGGGATAGCATCCGGAAAAATAGACGGATACTATCCCGAACCAAGGGATAGCATCCGTAAAATCACTAATCCTTGTCGTTCTTCTTTGAAGCTTTTTCCAAAAAGCTTTGCGCTTCTGGCGGTATGAAAGTAAAAGCGACTCTAAACTTGGATGGGGATTCTGATAAAACTTCAGTCACTTTGGCATATAAATCGGTAGTCACTTTGCTACCTGCTTTGTTATATAATACAATTTTCAGGTTGGTGAGTTTTTCCACAGCGACTTTTGTCTTAATCTCTGCCATCTTAGTCACCAGCTTAACAATTTTACCTTTATGTGATTTATCACTGATATGTTTGCCGGCGAAAATGGTAAATTTTATGTTCAGTGGCTTTTTTAATTCAATCAATTCAATCAGCACTTTTTCCGGCAGAAAAATATTAAATTTGTCACCTATCCCACCGACTTCAGTGATCACAATAGGTTCTTTAATGCCCTTGGGCTTGACTTCTATTTGATCATCAATACGCAAAATAGAACCACAAGCATTAAGAGTACTCTCGGAAATCAATATCTGTCCTCCCACTGTGTAAGACTCAATGCGTGAAGCAATATTCACCGGGTGCCCGATGACGCTGTATTGAGTACGCTTATGAGAGCCAATATTGCCAACCACTACCCAGCCAGTATTGATGCCTATGCCCATAGCGATTTCAGGATAACCTGCGTCGCGGTTGCGTTTATTGACTTCTTTCATGGCTAATTGCATTTCCAGCGCACAGGCGACAGCCCGCTGGGCATCGTCTTCGCGTTGTGTGGGGGCACCAAACACCGCTAGGATGGCATCGCCGATAAAATTATCAATGGTGCCTTGATATTTGAAGATAATTTCGGTTACCACTTCAAAATAGAGGTTAATCATATTCACCACGCTTTCCGCCGGCAAGTGTTCAGCGATGGCTGTAAAACCGCGCAAATCTGTCATCATAATAGATACGGTACGTTTCTCGCCACCGAGAGATAAACCGTTAGGCGATTCCAAAATGGTATCAACAACTTCATCAGACAAATAGCGTCCAAAGGTTTTGCGGATAAACTGGTTTGCTTTTTCTAGGTGCTTGTTGAGGGCGCGAGTCTGATCTTCTGCACGCTTGATGCGTACCAAGACTTTTACTCGTGCTAGCATTTCGCCATCATCGAAGGGTTTTGGGAGATAATCATCGGCTTCAAGGTTTGCCAGTCCTTTGACAACTTCTTTTTTGTCGTTTTGCGCGGTTAGAAACAACACAGGAATCAAGCGCCAATTATCATCCAGTTTAAGCATCCGAATGCACTCATCGCCAGTCATATTTGGCATATTCCGATCAAGGATGATAATATCTGGCAGTTCATCAGGCTCACACCCGCACAAATATCGGAGTGCTTGTTCACCATCTTCACTGATATTAAGTATAAAACGATATTCCTTATCAGATTCAAGTATTTGACACACTTTCATGCGAATCATTTTGGAATCATCGACTATCAACACTTTTACATCCATGATTGTTACCTGTGACAACAACTTAGGGAAATTTTATTTTTTTGGGAACAACGAATCCCAGAAATAAACGAATGAAGGTTAGAAATTGCCAAAGATGAGTATTATAGTTTTTCAGAAAAATAAACGAAACGGATGCTATCCTTTCTTAAGGATAGTATCCGTCACTTCGACTTGTGAAATTAATTATCTGAACATCTATAGATTTTCAGAAAAATAACGTAACTTCACTGCTGCTATACCTCGATAGGATAGTATCCGTCACTTCGACTTGTGAAATTAATTATCTGAACATCTATATAGTTGGTTGAATTAGTGGATTTCTGGGATGATTTGTACTTGACTTCAAGTGCTAAGGGATGGATACTAAACCAGTCCAATAACTTATAATCAGATTTGTTGAGCTTGTTTGAAGAACTACCCCAGTTGGACATTAAGAAAATACCCCTAGCAGCGACTTACTTGAATTTGAAAAACAGACGGTTGGAAAATCGGGGTAATGATGCTTGTAACTTTGAGGCGATGCTGAATAACATGATGAAAACCCAAGCATTTTAAAAGTTTGATTATGTCACCGGGATTTTTCAAATGTTTTGGCATGAACTTGCGCCACCTAAATTGGGTAAGGATAGAAATAAAGTCGATCATCAAAGTGTGATTTTAAAATATACCTTTGATACGTCGCTTGAATATGGACGAGGAAACCGAGGTTTTTTGTATAAATTTGCTCGTAGTATTTATAATAGAAGTTTTTTGAACATAACAAGATGAGTTTTTACGGACAGTTACAACGGATACGCGCTGTTAAGTACAACGGATACGCGAAATAAACGGATTAAAAATCAATGGATAACAACAAGGTTCACTCTGATATTTTGTGATTCATCGAGCTTCGACAGGCTCAGCTACCGAATATCGATGTTGAATTTAAAAAAGTTGTAGCTGTTTATCTATCAGTGCGAAGTTGTATGATGATAATAAATGGAGGATAGCCTTATCCGTTTATTTCGCGTATCCGTTGTACTATGTACTAAGAGGCGCATTCCCAAAAAAAGTCATTATTAATATCAATTCCTTTCTCTTGAGTACAACGAATTACGTGGATAAACGAATAAAACTTAACGAGCTTTGATTATTTGAGGTGGACAGGATTCGTTCGTTCAAGAAATGGCGGTGAAAAAAAGTTCGCTATAGTGAATATCAATCAATGAGAAACACGCCGGGTTTTAATTCGTTTATCCACGTAATTCGTTGTACTCAACACAAGTTTAAAAATCATCTTAGCAAATCACAACTTGGGAGAACACTTTTATCCCATTCAGGATACGTCCCAAATTTAATATCAGAGAATTTGTGGCTCTGGTTGCCACCTTGATCATAAACCACAATACCCAGAGGAAGTGTCCAGATTTTCTGTCAAATCGACGACAATCTGTCCTCCTACATAATAAATAAAAGGGTTTTAAACCCTTAAAAGTTAGCAGATGCTCCGGCCGTTTGGGCAAAGCATAACAATAATAATAGCAATAGGTTTCGCATTTTGGGTTTCTCTCTATTTAAAGCATACGGAGTAAATACAATTCCTTAATTTTATTTATATACTTCATTCCCTTGAAAAGAGTGATAATGTGAAGAGGTTATGGTTTACTTTCATTCGCAATTTCTATTTTTGTAAAGCCACATCCAAAAAAAAATCAATCCGTAAAATCAGGAAAAAAGTTGTACTTCCAGTATAGTAAGTACGCAAAAGTCAATATTTTCGCAATAACAAACTTACCACCTTCAATCAAGTATAGCGAATCCCAGAAATCAGCGAATTGACTCAGACATCAGATTTCCTAATTCCCAATTCAAAATACCCAATTACTAATCACATCAATCCGCCTAGGTATTAGTACAGCGAATCTCAGAAATGAACGAATTAGACTTTATGTTAAAACGGATACTATCCCGAAACCAGGGATAGCATCCGTAAAATTTTTTGTTAAAACGGATACTATCCCGAAACCAGGGATAGCATCCGTAAAATTGTTAAAACGGATACTATCCCTAAGAAGGGATAGCATCCGTAAAATTTCAACTAATTCCTAATTCCCAATTTCAAATTCCCAAAGACTTCGTTGATTTCAGGGATTCGCTGTACTGAGTTAATAGGTAATAGGTAATGGGTAATTGCTAAACTGGTAGTCCTGTACATTTCGTTATTTTACGGATGCTATCCCTTCTTAGGGATAGTATCCGTTTAAACACCATCACTACTTATACAGGACTACCGCTAAACTAACTCAAAGTCAATCTTTTTCTCATCCAAATCCACCCGCACCACTTTGACGCGCACACGATCCGAAAGGCGATAAACCTTGCCGCTGGATTCGCCACATAAGCGATGCCCAATTGGATCAAAATGATAATAATCCTCTTTTAGCGCGGTAACGTGGACAAGCCCATCCACAAAAACACCGTCCAATTCGACAAAAATACCAAACGCAGTCACGCCCGTGACTAATCCATCATATTCAAGCCCCACTTTGTCTTGCATATATTCACATTTAAGCCAACTGATGGCATCGCGGGTGGCTTCATCGGCGCGGCGTTCAGTCATTGAAGAATGTTCCGCTAAAAGTTCTATCTCATTGTTTGTATAGGAAAAGTCCTCAGCCGTGCCGCCTTGTAAACAATGACGAATAGCCCGGTGTACCAATAAATCCGGATAGCGGCGTATGGGCGACGTAAAATGTGCATAAGCCGGATAGGCTAAACCAAAATGGCCTTTATTTGTTGGAGTATAAATGGCTAATTGGAGACTGCGTAGTAAAACCGTTTGAATCAACCGGAAATCCGGACGATCCTGGACTTTCTCTAATAATCTGGCATAGTGACGGGCTTCTGGCTGATCTTTGCCCCATAACTTGAGGCTAAGCTCCTTTAAAAAGCCGTGTAAAGCCGTCAACTTTTCTGCCGTGGGTCCTTCATGGACGCGATATAACAGCGGCATCTTTCGCGCCGTCAGCCATTCGGCTGTCGCCACATTGGCCGCTAACATCATTTCTTCAATCAGTTTATGGGCCTCATTACGAACCAGGGGCACTATCTGCTCGATTTTTTGTTGCTCATCAAAAATGATGCTGGGTTCAACCGTGTCAAAATCAATGGCCCCTCGTTTTTTACGACGATTGAGTAACAATTGATATAAACTATATAAATCATGAATCTGTGGCAACAGGTGCGGGTATTGAAAATCATTTTCATTCCCATCCAGCACTTCAGCCACTTCGGTGTAAGTTAAACGCGCTGCCGAACGTATGACGGCCTCAAAAAAACGAGTGCGTCTGGTGCGCCCATAAAAGTCAATCGCCAATTCGCAAACCATGCATAACCGATCAACGTTAGGTTTCAGCGAACATAACTGATTAGACAATACTTCGGGCAACATCGGGACAACCTGATTGGGAAAATACACAGAGTTGCTGCGATTTTGGGCTTCCAAATCTATCGCCGTGCCAGTCTCTACATAAGCCGACACATCGGCAATTGCCACACGCAACAGCCACCCTTTGCCGCGCGGCTGACAATGCACAGCATCATCAAAATCATAAGCCTCTTCACCATCAATAGTGACAAAAGGAATATCGCGCATATCTTCACGGCCTTCAAAAGCCGCTTCCGGTATTTCTTCAGCAAATTCAGTGACTTCCTCAAGTGCCTCTTTTGGCCATACGTGCGGCAATTCATGGGCGCGAATGGCGATGTCAATTTCCATGCCGGGGGCACGATGCTCGCCTATCACTTCGACAACTTCACCAAAGGGCGGGTTATATTTGGTGGGTGGCGACAACAAACGCACCGCAACTATTTGACCATGTTTGGCCTTTCCCCGTTGTTTGCGCCCTTCAATTAATATGCGATGCGTAATGCGCCGATTATTCGGCTCAACAAACGCGACATTTTGGCCTCTCTTATGGAAATAGCGGCCAACAATTTCCTGCGTACCGTGTTCTAACACTTCAACCAATGCCCCCTCGCGGCGGCCCCGATGATCAATACCGGTAAGATTGACCAACGCACGATCACCATGTATCAAACACCGCATTTCTTTTTCGGACAGAAATAAATCCGTGCCCCCGTCATCAGGGACTAAAAAACCATACCCATTAGGATGAGCAATCACGCGCCCACGCACCAAATCCATTTTTTTGGCAACACCATATTCTTTACGGCGATTGCGGATTAATTGCCCATCGCGTTCCATCGCCTTTAAGCGGCGGCGCAAAGCTTCTGTATCATCGACTTCGCTTAACTTGAGTAATTCCGCAATTTTTTGCAACGTCATTGGTTTGCCGGCTTCAGCCAAATGCTGCACAATGAATTCACGGCTAGGGATAGGCTTTGCGTATTTTTGCGCTTCACGCTCAGTAAAGGGGTCAACATTGGTGGGCGTTTTTTTTTGACGATTTGAAGTTTTTTTTTGACTACTCATTGACAAATTATTTTTCTCGTTGTAGTATGTGCCACTTTCTTGCCGAGGTGGCGGAATTGGTAGACGCGCTAGCTTCAGGTGCTAGTGGGGGTAACCCCGTGAAGGTTCAAGTCCTTTCCTCGGCATAATCTCTTGGTTTTCAACTGTTTACCGAAGTCCGGCCTCCATAAATTGTTTTTGGGTGAAAATGCTTGACGACTGGCTCACTTAGCTGGGCGTGAAAATTAATGTGCCTGCAAAAAACCAAGTTTCTTGCACAAATATTTTTTTCGCAAACGGGTATTTGTTTTAGCCACTTTAATCCAGCGCGGGCATAGTGCCAAAAATGGACGAAAATCAATCACATCACAAAGCTATCACAAAAACGTTGGTAACGAACCCTTATGGATTCCAAGTTTTTTGAAAACACTTGGTTTCTGAACCGACGATTTGGGTTTTTTGGTATTAATGGTTGTACACCAAAACTCAAACTTAGAATAATAAGTATTTTATGCACAAAAAATTCACATATAGGGCAAAACCGTAAAGCGTTGCAAAAACCTTGAAGGTTTATAACTATTTGAATCCCCCAGCCAGCCTCACCTTCCTTTCATTTTATCTCCATCCTTCATTTTTTTGATGCACTTCACAAACAAAACACTTCAATGTTTATATACGTGATTTCGACTTTAATTTCTGGTATATCAAGTAGTTACAATAATTAATAACGTTATTTCTTATCTATTAAGTAGTTACCATTAATATATTATGTGGAACTACAAGGATTGTATATAAAAAAGGATTTAAAAAAACCTATAACGACAAGTGTCTGTTTGGGCAAACTCAACAACATAATCGATGTGGATTTAAACGGGATAGTTCATTCATCAATCCTTTGTTGTGTGCAATTCTTGTCGTTAAAGGTTTTAATCTGTTCATATGCAATCGCATTGAAGTTCTTATTGTCAGACTAAAAACTTGTAAAGTCGAGTATTATTCATTTCAAATAAATGAGTTTTGCAAGAGGTTCTTTATATTATATTTTATTTTTGCTTTAAAATGTGATTCTCATTTTAAGCATTCTTATGGAGTGCAACCAACTTAATGGGGTAACATTTTCTATTTTTGTGAGTTCAACCGTTTGTAAAAACAAACGGGGTATCATTTTTATATTTTGTAGGGTCAGATTGATGTTGAACTCAATCTTTATTCACTGGTTCTAAATCGCGAATAGCAAATAGGGAATGAAACCATCCCACAATATTGTCACTTTGTGATTTAACCGGTTTTTTTAAGAAACAACCAATATTAGATTTCAAGCCATTCGCGATTTCAATATCATCTTGACCATGACAATAATTTTTGTAACGACTCAGCCCTGAAAGGGCACTAATTAGGTATCCTGTCCACGGAATTTTGAAGTCAAAATTCAAGAGCATTAGATGAGGCAGACTTTATTTTATCTTCATTCCAAAAACTGTGATACAACTCATCTATTGAGTTCCTCCCGATATTGTTTATAAATTCTGAAAAGCATGGAGCAACTGTCACCAAAATTTTCTCTTCATCTAAACGCTCATCCCAACTCTGATGCCTGCTTTGAAAACCAATCCGAATTGAGCCATGAGCATCATCAGTGAGACACAATAGTATATGAAACTCATCATATAACTCACTCCCAATAAGAAGATGCTCAGAGGGAATCATAGATATTGATGATGGTTGTTCAATTTCTGACTCAGAGAGTACCGCATCCCAATCTTCAAAGATTTCAACTCCCAAATGTTCGCATTTTAATAAATCATCAATCTTCAATCCCTTAACAGTGAATCCATATGGATAAATTGTTCCACCATTCCACCTTAATATGAAATCTTTGTAATCATTTGGCAATACGAATCCACTCTTCGCTTCCCAATCAGCAATTTCTTTTCTCTCAATCGTGCGATCATTTTGAAACGATCTCTTTACAATATTTATTTTTTTGACATCTGGCATCTGTTTCTCCTTTTTAAATGGTAAATAAAATAATAAAACCGTTTGCTAAACCGTTGATAGCACTTGCTTTCCATTAATATAGCTAAAAACAATGAGTTACAAAATTGGCGAAGGTATCTGGGCATGGCGCAGTGGTTACCTTTGAAATTAACGGAAGAAAAGAAGATGTTTAAAATTTCGGTAACTACTCAGCCCCAACGGGGCTCCTTATTATAGCCTGGGGCAACGCCCCAGGTGCTCGTTGTTATTCTTGTTCCTAGGGCGCTGCCCTAGGCTTTAATAAAGCGCCCTTTCAGGGCTGAGTAGTTACAAATTTCGTTGATAATATCAAACTTCCTTATATAGAAACCAGCTTTGGATCGTCATACTCTATGATTGAGCAATTGAGCATTTTCACTTATTTCAATCAAACCGAAGAGAAAATGATGAAAAAATTACCTATTGGCATTCAAACATTTTCCGAGATAATCAAAGAAGAATATTTGTATGTGGACAAAACCAAGCCGGAAAATACCTATTTTTGTCTCGCCCTCGCCGTTTCGGAAAATCTTTGCTGGTTTCGACGTTATCTGAAATCTTTGCTGGCAATCAAAGCCTTTTTCAGGGATTGTATATTTATGATCAAATTGAATGGCAACCCCATCCAATTATTCATATTGATTTTTCTGTGATGGACTATTCAACCGAGACTGAACTACGGGAAGGACTTATTGATTTGCTCGAAGGCATCAATACGGATTATCAACTGGGCATCAATAAACGCGGTTTTAAAGCCTATTTTAAGAAAATAATTCAGGCATTATTTGAAAAAGACGGCAAGGTTGTGGTTTTAATTGACGAATATGATAAACCCATAACGGATCATATTGATGATAAAAAAAGGGCTGCCAAAAACCGAGAAATTCTGCGGAACTTTTTCGGTGTCTTAAAATATGCTGACGCTTTTCTGCGTTTGGTGTTTTTAACGGGCGTGTCGAAATTTTCTCGTGTGTCGATTTTTTCTGATTTAAATAATAGACGCGATATCACACTCTCGAAACAATTTGCCACATTGCTTGGTTACACCCAAAACGAATTGGATTCGAGGCTAAAGTTTTTGCGCGCAAAAACTTTAGCCTCGAAAGTAATTTTGATAAATATATTCAAACGCTTGGTTTTGAGTTGGGGATAAAGACAGCACAGTTGTTGGCTCAAATCAAGACTTGGTATGACGGCTATTCTTGGAATACTAAAGACAAAGTGTATAATCCGTTTTCGATTCTCAATTTGTTAGCCGAACAGCGTTTCAGTAATTATTGGTTTGCCAGTGGCACACCTACGTTTCTGATGAAGTTGATAAAAAATACGAAGATAGAAGTCACCCAATTGGAAAACAAAAAGGTGTCTGAAATGGTTTTTGACAGTTATAACATTGAGAACCGGAATGTTTTCGCGCTATTGTTTCAAACTGGCTATCTCACCATCACCCACATTGATACCCAAGAATTTTCTGAATATACCTTAAACTATCCAAATTTTGAGGTAAAACGGAAAGTTTTACCAACAATGGATTAGAAGAAATCCAACCTGCGGCCAAAAGTTTACGCCGATATTTACAGGCTGAAAATCTTGAAGGCTTTATGAACTTCATCAGAGCCTTGTTTGCCAAAATTCCGTATTTGCGGAACAAAGAGCAAGAAGCCTATTACCATTCGCTGTTTTATATGATTTCGGTACTGATGGGCGTTGAAATAGATTTAGAAGTGCTTACCGATAAAGGACGGATTGATGGGGTATTGATATTGGAGGATAAAATTTATCTGATAGAGTTTAAATACGGCAAAGCCGGCACTGATATGAACAAGTTGACTAAAAAAGCGGTTGAACAAATCCGGGATAAAAACTATGAAGAACGCTTTTTGAATGACACCCGCCCGCGTCTTTTACTTGGCGTGGGGTTTGCGGGAAAAGAAATTGGCTATAAACTTGTGACATAAAGTGATAACTGATAACGGGTGCATTGCTGTTTTCCCGTTCATATTTTTAAAAACAAACGACAACTACAAGGATTATTTAATCGACAAGGATTAGAGAGAAGTCAGGTTTGGGTTAAAATCAGGCTAAAGATAAAAATCCTTTTTTATAAGTTAAAAATCCTTTTTTATAAGTTAAAATAAAATAAAAATCCTTTTTTATAAGTTAAAAATCCTTTTTTATAAGTAATCCTTGTAGTTATTATTGGTTTATCCGCAGCGATTATCCAATTTTGGTGAATTTCGGTTCGTTCCTCGGATTTATTTGACGTTTTTTTATCGGATTTCTTTGAGCCTTTGTGCTTCTCAAGCAAAAATGGTTTTCCGAACCGTTTTTGGTACCGTTTTTGGTAAAATGACTTTGAAATATTCATGTTACGCACATTGCTTCGACGATGTCACAGTTTGTGCAATAAAGCGGAAAGTTCCATACCATGATGATGTTTGATGAAAGGGCTTGCGCGGTGGGGCGAACAAAGTGGGGCTTTCGCTACGGATTGCCCCTACAATAT
>QNER01000185.1 GCA_003646175.1 Candidatus Parabeggiatoa sp. nov. 1 | reverse complement strand
CCTTAAACGTTTTTTCGTCTCAATCGAGGTTTTTATGTCACTGAAAAAAGGTGAGATAAGAGTTTGAACTAAACGTATGTCACGATCTTATCCTTTTTTATAAGCAATCCTTGTAGTTATATTTAAAGAGGTGGAAAAACTTGATCATCGAGTATTAAATATTAAATACGCCATCGTTGATTGCCAAGAGACTGCTTGATTGAGTAATTGTTGTTCAAAGAGAGCACTTAATTTAGCCAATTCTGGCGGGTTAATGCCACCTTTGAGCATAAGTTGAGCAAACGTGGCTCGCTGCTGCCGGCCTGACGTTTCCAGCGCAAACCAGCGTTCAATTTGCTCGGCCCCAATATATTGGTTAGAAGTCATGACTTCGGTTTTTACGTCTATTTGAGAAAAACCGGCTGCCTGAAAAATCTGCTGCAAGTCGGCAACATCCCAATTCACCATCGCGTCTTGGGAATTGGTGTAAATGGTTTCCTCAGCAGCCATCATTCGCTGCGCCTGTTCAGCAGGCAGCCCAGATAAATCCACTAACTGGTGTAAGCGTTGAGTGTGTTGCGGCACAATTTCGGCCAGCACTAACCGCCCGTTTGGTTTTAACAGAGAATGAATGGTTTGCGCGGCGGTTCTTTTATCTTTCAACTGGGTGAAGACGTTGCGCCCAATGATGACATCATAATGCAAGGCAGCCGCAGGTGCGGGTAACGCCTTTTTGATTAACAGCGGCAAATCTGTCACGGCACCGTTCAAAATAACCGGGCGTTCCAGTTTATCCAGATTTTCGGCCTGTTGGATAAGGGCTTGCGCTGTGCGTTCGTTGGCTGCCAGTGCCCACACGCCACCGGCTAAGGCCCGCCGCGTAGCTTCCCAAGTGAGTAAGCCGAGGCCGGCGTTCAAGTCTAACACCAAATCATGCCGTTCGACTTGAGCCAACGCCAAAACTTGGTCACGTATTTGGCCCAATTGTTGCCCCACATTGCTCAAGGTACGCTGTAGCCAACGACTTTGAGCCGGTGGGCCGGCACCGGTTTTCTCACCCGTCCAATCAAGCCCAGCCGCCGGTTCAAGCATAGCAGCCAACTGCTCTTCTCTCTGGCGGGCAACTTGCTGGTGGATAGCAGCCTCGTAGCCCTGACGGGTGGGCTGATAAAAAGCGCGCCCTTGCAGGCTGGCAGGTAAATATTGCTGGGCAACCCAGTGATTGCGATAAGAATGAGGATACAAATAGCCGGCCCCATGCCCAAAATCTTTGGCATCACGGCTGCTATCGCGGAGATGGCTGGGCACTTCGGCCTCTCGTTCTTGTTCAACAGTATGCAGCGCATCAAAAAAAGCCAAGACGGAGTTACTTTTGGGCGCTGTGGCGAGGTATAAACAGGCCTCGGCGAGATGATAACGACCTTCGGGCAGCCCCACGTAATCAAAAGCTTGGGCTGCGGCTGTTACCACTGGCAACGCATTCGGATCGGCTAGGCCAATATCCTCCCCGGCAAAAATCAACATCCGCCGAAAAATAAAGCGCGGGTCCTCTCCAGCGTAAACCATTTTCGCCAACCAGTAGAGGGCTGCATCCGGATCAGAGCCACGCAACGATTTGATGAAGGCCGAAATGGTATCAAAATGCGCGTCGCCATCTTTGTCATATAAAACAGCTCGGCGTTGAATGGATTCCTCGGCAACGGCAATGGTGAGATTGATCAAACCAGACGCATCGGGAAGCGTGGTTTCAATCGCCAATTCCAGCGCGTTTAACACGGCGCGGGCATCGCCATTCGCGACGTTAACCAAGTGGTCCAGTGCTTCAGCACAGAGATTCACTTTCAACTGGCCAAAGCCTCGTTCTTTATCGGCCAAGGCTTGCCAAGCAATGGCGCGTAAATCAGCCTCGGTTAAGCTGCGCAGTTGAAAAATGCGCGAACGAGAAACCAGGGCTTTGTTCACTTCAAAATAGGGGTTTTCGGTGGTAGCACCGATTAGAATCACTACGCCGTTTTCTACATGAGGCAGTAAGGCATCTTGCTGGGCTTTGTTAAAACGATGCACTTCGTCAATAAACAGAATAGTCTTTTGCCCAAACAGGCCTCGTTTTTCTTTAGCAGACGCAATGGCTTCCCGAATATCTTTGACACCGCTTAAAACGGCATTAAGGGCCAGAAAATGTGCGTGGGTAGTATTAGCAATAATTCGCGCCAACGTAGTTTTGCCGGTGCCGGGGGGGCCATAAAAAATCAGCGAAGAAAGCTGATCGGCTTGGATAGCCCGCCTGAGTAAACTGCCCTGCCCCATAATGTGTTCCTGACCAATAAATTCGTCCAGGGTGCGAGGGCGCATTCGCGCAGCCAGCGGTGATTCTTTGTCAATTTTTGGTTCACGCACATGCTCGAATAAATCCATTGGTATTATTTGACACGAGTGTTAAATAGCAAGTACAGCGAATTCTATAAGTACAACGAATTCCAGAAATAAACGAATTCAGTACAACAATTGCTGTACTTTTATCTCAGAAATGATGGGTTCGAGTGTGACCTTCATTTGATGTAAAGGTGTAGGTGTAGCCACCCAATGTGTTTTTATTGCCCACCTTTGGGGAAGTTTTGGTGGGCAACCAAAAGACGTTGCCGGCCTCCTACATCAAATTGAGGTCACACCCATGGGTTCGGCACTGGGCGCATTCCCATTTTCACGGACAGTTAGTTAAGTACAACGGATACGCGTAATGAACGGATAAAGGCAAAATTCACCTTGATGTCTTGTGATTCATCAAAATATTGAGTTTGAACTTAGAAAAGTTGCAGCAATATCTCCATCAATGCAAAGTTGTCTGACGGATAATTAATAACTCATGTTACGCACTCAGCTTCCACAAGCTTTGGGATAAATTCCAAAGCTAACAGCTAAGGTCAGCTAAAGCCTCCTTCGTTTAGATTTTCAGTCACCTTTAGGTTTTTTCGCTTTTAGCTTTGGGATTTATCGCATCGCATCTTTTGGAAGGGAAGTTCAGTGCATAACATGAGTTAATAAATCTAGTGCACGATAGCGCAAGGATCCAGACCACCTCAGCCAACGGCTAAAGCCGTTGTCTAAAAGCTCAAGTACCCTAAAGGGCACTACAAGAGGGTTAGTCGGCTTTAGCCGACGGAAGCGTATAGACAACGGCTTTAGCCGTTGGCGTTGGGGTGGTATCGATCCTTCCGCGATCGTGTACTAGGAGCAGCCCTATCCGTTTATTTCGCGTATCCGTTGTACTAAGTACTAAGGTATGATTGATAATACCCTTTGCGTTTTTGGGAATGCGCCCTTTGGTACTCGACTGGTTAAATTCGCTGATTTCTTGGATTCGTTGTACACTGGTTTTCAACATGCGTTCTAGGTAAACCTTGCACCGAAGCCGACATGCAAGGTTCGCCTGAAACGAATAAGAGTTAAATTATAGGTTCATAAATCATCTCTTAAATAGATATGAAAGCGCATTAAATTTGCGAACAATCAACCACTACAATTTCAACCCGACGATCAACCGCATCCCGCGCATCGTTAGTGCCGGTACCAACCAGATTTTCACTGAAGCCTTTACCAATCACTTTTAAACTTTGCGTTATTTTTGGGAAATGTGCGCCCATCAGTTGTTGAATTGTTTTTGCCCGTGACAAGGATAATTGTTGGTCATAATCCTGATTTTCAGCCGTACTGCTATGGCCGACAATGTGAAAGCAGCGATTGTTGTTCTGAAAGTGCTTGGCTATTTGACGCAACCAAAATGAATATTCATCCTTCAATTCGTCATCATTGATGAAGTCAGTTGAATTGACAGAAAATAAAAATTTCAGATTCAACCGGTTATTTTCCTTCAGGCTGGCTCCCAGTAACTTATCAAAAGCCTCTTCAGCGGCGGCCTGATGTTTCAATTGGCGAGTGGTTTGATATAAGCCGGCATACGTTTTTACCAACTGTCCATCAGGACGTTCTTGCGCTAAATAATATAAAAGAAACGATTGATCGTAATCTTGCTTATCATAAAGCGTTTCCGCTTCTTTCAGCAAGGCATCAGTGTTCAAAGCATCATAGCGTTCTTTATTGGGCAATTTTCCGATGATACTTGCCGCGATAGTTTTGATGCTTTCAAAGCGTTTATCACTCAAGTACATCGGGCTGTCTTGATACTTGGGAGCCGGTAAATTATCCGTCAAGTGCATGGGGCTGTCTTGATGTTTGGGCATCGGCAACTTATCCGTCAAGTGTCTAGGGCTGTTTTGACGCTTGGATGTTGGCGCATAGTTAAAATCCGGTTGTGAAATAAAACCACTTGAATCCGCTAATACTTTTCCCGTTTTCAAGCTGGACATCAACACTGAAACCTGATGATAACCCGGTTTTTTAGGGAGATTAAAATCAATGACACCGCTGATGGTATATTGAGCGTTACGTGGATTTTGCGGCGTAGAACTGCGGATAGCAAAGTCGTCAAAATTGGTTTGACTTTCTTTGAGTATGATTTGTTCAATCCGCCGACTGATGTTTTTGACAACTTCACCGCTTTTAGCATCCACAAATAATTCTAACGCAACTGTGATTTTGCCCTGGCTTTCCAATAATTCTTTGTGATTGAGGGCGGTTTCCAATAAGTCATTCGCCATGGCACGCATGGCTACCTCAAAATCGGCGGGGGCTTTTGGAGAAAGTTGGGTTTTTGGGGAGGAACACGAAGTCAATAGCGTTAGGCCTAATACGATAAATAGTGCCGATTTAATCAAATGGTTAGTGTTATACATTAGCAGGTGACTCCTATCAAATTAAGATTTTATGACGTTGCCAAATCGATTTGAGTTAGAAACCTTCAAGGTTTTTGCAACGCTTTACGGTTTTGCCCCAATTCAGTTAGAAACCTTCAAGGTTTTTGCAACGCTTTACGGTTTTGCCCCGGAAACCTTCAAGGTTTTGTCCTAAATATTTTTCTGAACGTCTATACGCAAAAGTTTTTTTTGGCTTTGCTGTCAACTTTTGTGTAGAACCCCATTCCCGATTTCAATCACACTGGGTTTGTAAAAATTCCCTTTGTACAGGTGTCAAAGGCTTGATTCCCATTGACAATTGCTTAAGAAGATCAGAACAATTGCACCCTTCACAAATATCTGGTCCTTGAGAAGAAGGATAGGCAATATATGCCGGTTGAGGTTGCAGTGTTTCCAGTTTTTGTGCCGCTATGGCTTCCTTTAAACGCTGTTTTAACTGTGCGAAAACCGGTGAGTTTCGAGCCACTTTTTTCAAACCGACGATATAAATTTTGGCATTATCTAGTTGGTTCTGTTGTAACGCATATTCTACCCAATCCCGGTAACTATTTTTTATGGCTTTTAAACCCTCTAAAGCCTCTGGATTATTTGGTTCTCGTTTTAAAACGCTTCGATAACAATTCAGCGCGGTACCCTCTTTACCGGTGGTGAGGCGTTTAGCTTCAAAATGCGCTTGGCACTCTTGCAGTAGGTTAGTCACTTCGCTCGTTTCAGTCGTTTCAGCTGGGGGTTGGGGGTTAGTCACTACGCTGGTTTGCTCAGGCGAAGGTTTCGTTTCAGTCGTTCCTGCTGTTGGTGGTAGGGGGTTAGTCACTTCGCTGGTTTGCTCAGGCGAAGGTTGCGATATTGACTCTAAATCCGTTTGCAAAGGTGTTGATTGAACGGGTTCAGTCTGGGTACTTACCTCACGCGCTGCTGCCACGCGGAGCTGTTCCAACCGGTTTGTCAGGCTTGAAATATTGACACTGCCCTCTTTGATTGTTATGAGTGTCAGTGCCTCTTTGAGATGGTAGTCCAATAAATGATTTTGGATTTGAGGCTTTTCAAGCAATTCTTTTTGCAATGCTTGAGCGGTTGTTAGTTGATTGAGTCTTTTGATAATTTTGTTTTTATCACTGCCCATCAGATCGGCGATGATGCTATTTTTTTGCCGGTGAATAGCCAAGTTTTCCCGTAACGTATCACGTTGTTTTGACGGGGCCGGTAATAGGTTTTGCCAATCCAATAGCAATTTATCAACGTGGTTATAATTGTTCTCTATCAAGGCACGCTTGATTTCTTCAACATACATTGCTGGTAGTTTGGGAACATTGGGCAAGGTATGTTCAATATCAATATGCTTGATTTGTTGCTGTGCTTCAGCCATACACTGTGTTTTTTCAAGCAATGGTACCAGTGCTTGATTCAAACAGGCCGTATATTGCTGAGCCAATTCGGCTAACCGCTGTGGTTTCAGGTTTTTGATGGCTTCATGTTTTTCAGATAATTCCTTATCTGAGGGATATTTTTGCTTGAGTGCATCCAGCAATAAAAGTGCGTTGTTGAAATTATCGGCATCTATTTCCTGAGTTATTTTATCGTAAAAATGGGCCTTTAATGTGCGATAAACGTCGTCATCTTTTAAAATGTGGGTTTCAATGGTGTCGTCATAAGTTTCTAATTGAGTCAAGATGGGACGGTTAGCCTGTTGGAGGTAAAAACGAACCACCGCGTTTTTGACCTGTTCACCTTTGAGAATTTGTTGCTGGGTTTCAACATCTGAACGTTCCAAAGTTTCAATGGCCTCTTTAGCTTTATCGTTATCGTTATCGCTTTGCAAGAGGGCTGTGATGGTTTGTTGATGGTTTTGCCATTGGCTGAAACGTTCCACCGCGAAAATAACAGCTATAATTATAGCTGACAAGATAAATACAAAAAAACCCATTAAAATTAAGGGAGACTTTTGGGTAGATTTCACGTTGTTATCCTTATTAATATAGACCCCGGTATTTTTCTTGGTACGATCCAATAATTTTTTGGCACGTATACCCGCATCTTTTTTGGCACGCATCTGGGCATTGGTACGCATCCAAGCGTCTTTTTTGGCAACAAACCAAGCGTAGGTGTAAGGCAGAATAAGCTTAAAACGGGAGTCATAAGTAGCCCGCTTTTGCGGATCTTTAAGTACCTCATAAGCTTCATTGATTTCTTTAAACCGTTGTTCAGCATTGGGTTCGTGACTTATATCAGGATGAAATTTGTGGGCGAGTTTTTTATAGGCTTGCTTAATTTCTTCAGGGCTTGCATTTGATGCAACTTCCATTATTTTATAATAATCTTTAAATATCATAATAATTAATTAGTTTTTCAGTTTTTAGCTTTTGTTGCCTTTTTAAGCTCAGGCAACGACGTTGGCTGAGCTTGTCGAAACCGGCCTTATGAGCCTGTCAAAGCCAATGCCAAAAATTTTAGCGAGCGCTAGGTATAGGGAAAAAATACCAAGAAATTTCTTTTTGCTTAGCTGCTTTTATTTTCCCTTCCCTTGGAGCGATTTTGGTATGTAACTCACCCATTTTTTTTGATTTTTCGTTTCTTTGCCCCAGTTGGAGCGATGCAAAAACTTTTGCGTAAAATCAAGATTTGATGAGTTTCATCCGGTGGTTTGTGCCCTTGGGCAGGGGCAGTAGCTCCTTTTATTTCAGACAGTCTGGGGGATTTTCGATACCACCCCAACGCCAACGGCTAAAGCCGTTGTCTAAAAGCTCAAGTGCCCTAAAGGGCACTACAAAAGAGGGTTAGTCGGCTTTAGCCTCAGACAAGCTTTCAGACAACTGCTTTCGCGCCAAATTTTTGGCGCGAAAAGCTGTTGGCTGTTGGCTGGGGGCGGTCCGAAGATTGGAGCGATCCTGCACTAGCCATTTCAAAACATGAAATTAATACGTTTACTATTGTTTTCTAATAGCGAATAACGAATAAGCTTAATGTAAAGTAACGACTCAGCACCGAAGTGTGCGAATTATTATAGCCTGGGGCAACGCCCCAGGTACTGAAAGGGCGCATGCATTAAAAAGGTTCCCAGGGCACTGCCCTGGGCTTTAATAAAGCGCCCTTTCAGGGCTGAGTAGTTACAATGTAAAAACAATCAATTATGTCAAATGACGCGATGCTCAACTTTAATTTCTAAGTGCCGAAATCTAAAGTAATTATCCTGATATGAATCCGTTATCCGTTCGTAACTACTCAGCCCTGAAAGGGCGCTTTATTAAAGCCTAGGGCAGCGCCCTAGGAACAAGAATAACAACGAGCACCTGGGGCGTTGCCCCAGGCTATAATAATTCGCCCCGTTGGGGCTGAGTAGTTACATCCGTTCTTTATTTGTTATTAGCGAATATATTGAATTGGTCTTAATTTTACCAGATGGTGTTTTGCAACCTTGTTCATAATGCTTTCAGGGCATCGTCAAACTTGAAAGTAACACACTGATTATAAAGTTTTTTTGTAGAAAAATGGCTATTTTATGTTGATTAAATCAATAAGTGACATCATACTTTGACGATGGCCTGATAATGCTTTTGAGCATTGAGGTAATGGGAACATGGCCCAAATATTGCTAATCATTTAAGGCTTACAGTTTATCAAAAAGTAAAATTTAACAAGTAGAAAACCCCACGGCAACATTTCAGGGCGAAGGTAACCAAACTCAAACGTTCCCGAACCGGTTGCAAACCGGTTCCCACACTGTAGCCGAAAAAATAACCAATCCCTGAAACGGTTATCCTGGCAAGTTTTTGATATTGTTATTTATATTTTTATATCGTTGATAAATTAAACAATTTTTTATATTAGCATTTTTCGTACCATATATTTGAACGGTTTAAAGAACTCACCGGCTCCCCCAACAAAAATCCAAGCAAGAATTTTTACGGCCATTTGAGGTATCCGGTAAATACCTTTCCTATAGTTTGTAAGAATAATAATTTCAGTTAGAAACCTTCAAGGTTTTGCCCTATTTTTCTATTCGTGAATACAATATAGCAAAGATAAAACCAATGAATTATGTCATATTGGTGGCGAAAAATTTCTGGCTGTAAATATTCTTGTGACGCGCCAACAGACACACTCCTAAATATCCTCTCAAGATGGGACTCACAACACCATCGCAGAAAAATTGACAGTGACAACTTTTTTTCAATCATTTGACGGCACCCTTCAAAAATGTTGGGGGCAACCATATTCGAGGCAAAAGTTTTTGCGCGCAAAAACTTTTGCCTCGAAAGGATTGCCCCTACATGCCCATTTTCTATGGTAGGGGCAATCCGTAGCGAAAGCCCTTTTCGGGATAAATGAAGGGTGCCCATTTGACTTCAATAATTTACTCGCAAGTCCACACTTTTCAATTCAACAATGTCACAAACACGGGGTTTCCTAAAATCCGTTATAACTAGGTATTGTTATTAATGATATTGCTAAGTTTTTTATTATTGATGGGAGGCTGCTTAAATCAATCAATACTGGCTAACTATAATAAGCACAAGGCTAAAATGCAAGCCAAACTTGACAAAGCGAAAGGTCAAAAAATCATCACATAAATTCCAAAGCTTCACCAACCAGCGCAATGCAGTAGTTAATTAATATTGATTTAAGCCAAGTGATTTATTTTATGATAAATAATCACTATTTATAATTAATAAATTAATGAGTTACATTCAATTGTGTATATACTGAGCACCGCTCATAAATTGAATTACTTGTGTGACAGTGTAAAGTATAATATCCACGCGATGCTCAACTTTAATTTCTAACTCATTGATTTTTATAGTAGGGTGGATATCGCTGCGGGTATCCAACAAAAATCGGTAGTCCAGTACATGTAGTGATTTGACGGATACTATCCCTAAGAAGGGATAGCATCCGTTTGGATGTCATCACTACTTCTACAGGACTACCCAAAAATTTAATGCTGAAAATTCAATACAATAACTTAAAAAAAGTTGAGCATCGCGTATATCCAATATGTTTTATACTCAACAATATCCAATGGCGAATAGCGAATAGCTTGAAGTCTAATGGGTCATAAGTAAAATGTATATGACATAATTCGTGTTTAATTGTTTTTACTTTTTGTTCGGTTATTCTCTATTTGCAAATAAATAGGTATCCATTATGTATAATCTATTTTATTTCTTACTTTTATTAATGGTGTGGGCTCCTGCGGCGCAGGCTGCAAGGATAGGTTTCCTGGCACCAGAGTTTACCCTGCAAGAGGCAGGTGGTGAAGAAATCAGTTTATTTGATTTTCGGGGTAAACATATAGTGCTAGAGTGGTTTAATCCGGATTGTGTGGATGTTCAGCGGCATTATCGGCAAAAAACGATGCATAAATTAGTACGGAAGCATAGGGGGCAGGAGGTGATCTGGTTAGCAATTAACAGCACTTATTACATGGCTCCTGAAGATAATATTAGATGGAAGGATATCAACCGGTTGGATTATCGTCTTCTTAGCGATTTTGACGGCAAAGTTGGTAAAAGTTATCAAGTCGAAATGACACCACAGATATATATCATCAATCCCGCTGGCTTTTTGATCTATAGCGGAGCCATTGACGATGATCCAAAGGGAGACAAAATCAAGCCTTTTAATTATGTACAAGCGGCTTTAGAAAAATCACTGGCAGGTTTGCCCGTCAGTTACCCAGAAACCGAACCGTATGGTTGTTTTGTAAAATATAGTCCATAAGGTAACTCCCGAATAATAATATACCAAGGTTCGATTTTTTCCCCAGGTTGCACCTGGGGCTATTCATATTCAACCCCTTCAGGGTTGATAAAAGTGATTTATAATTTTT
>QNER01000184.1 GCA_003646175.1 Candidatus Parabeggiatoa sp. nov. 1 | reverse complement strand
TTGCTTTTGGCTCATCAAAATAAAGGCTCCTTTTTTAAAAAACTTAAAAATCCTTTCTTATAAGCAATCCTTGTAGTTATCTGTTTAAAAGAAAAATCCTTTCTTATAAGCAATCTTTGTAGTTATCTGTTTAAAAGAAAAATCCTTTCTTATAAGTAATCCTTGTAGTTATAAGTAACCCTTGTAGTTATATTGTTAAGGTTCCCCGACGATATGCACTTCCGGTATCAAGTCAATCTGGTATTTTTGTGCTACATCTGCCTGAATTTGCTTAATTAAACTTTCAATGTCGGCAGCTATCGCCCCATTATTATTGATAATAAAGTTAGCATGTTTTTCCGAGACGCATGCACCGCCCACATAACGCCCTTTCCAACCGGCTTGTTCTATCAAACGCGCTGCATAATCGCCCGGGGGATTACGAAACACTGAACCGCAAGTTGGCAAACCGGTGGGTTGCGTTTCATTGCGTTGTTTCAACAAAGCTTGAATTTTCGCGCTACCCTCTGCTTTAGGATTGTCACTGAGTTGCAACGTGGCTGCAATAAACCATTCGTTTTCTTGGCCTTTAACGCTACGGTAACTAATTTCATAGTCTGTGAGTAGACGGCGGTGAGATTGCCCTTGTCTGTTCAAGGTTTCTACACGTTGCACAAGTGACCAGGTTTCCCCACCCCAAGCCCCGGCATTCATGGCTAAAGCCCCGCCAAAGGTGCCGGGAATACCGGCTAAAAATTCTGCGCCTGTCAAACCCGCCCGCGCCGCAAAGCGAGCCACTTTGGCACTACTCACACCAGCCTCGACATACAAAGTATTGTCATTTAGCTGCTTTATTTCATTCAATAACCCGGCTGTCAGGATAACCAGCCCACGAATGCCACCATCGCGCACCAGCAGGTTGCTACCTAAGCCTAGCCAAAAAACCGGCATGTTGTCTGGTAATTGCGGCAACAATTGTGCTAAATCTATAACATCGGCGGGTTCATAAAACCATTGCGCGGGGCCGCCGACACGCCACGAGGTATGTTTTGACATTGGTTCATTATGACGTAGCGTGCCACGCAAGCCAGTGAAATTAAAGTAATTATCCATAGAGTTAAAAATAGCCAAGATAAATCTTGGACTCCTGATAAATCTTGGACTCCTGATAAATCTTGTGTTAAGTATATTTATGTTCCTTTCCTACAGCTAAATGGCTTGAAAGGTTTGCAGCGACAGCACCAATATTACCGGCACCCAAAGTCAGTAAAATATCTTGATCTTGTAATAAAGGTGGCAATATGGTCAGTAATTGCTCAGGATGTGCGACAAACTGCGGATTCAATTGTCCCTTGGCACGAATCGCTTGATACAAGGCTTCTCCAGTTGCCCCAGCAATTGGGGCTTCTCCGGCCGCATAAATATCAAGCAGTAACAAAATATCAATTGTCGCAAGGACTTGCACAAATTCGTCAAATAAATCTTGGGTGCGCGTGTAGCGATGAGGTTGAAATACCACCACTAAACGTCGCTGCGGCCATCCGTCGCGGATAGCTTGTAGCACCGCAGCAATTTCACGCGGGTGATGTCCATAATCGTCAATATGCAACACTTCTCCCGGTCCCATCAAAATGGGTTGCATTTGAAAACGTCGATCTATACCACTAAATGCTTGTAAAGTGCGAGCAATCACAACATCAGATACGCCCACTTCATGCGCGACGGCAATCGCAGCCAATGCATTACGCACATTATGTAGGCCGGGTAAATTCAGTACCACTTCTAACCAAGGACTTTGATCATGCAAGACTTTAAAATGGGTTTGTCCTTGCTTTTGTTGAATGTCGGTAGCGCGAATACTCGCTTGTTCAGATAGCCCATACGTTATCATGGGCTTAGTTAATTGTGGCAGCACCGCTTCTATGACCAGATCATCAATGCACAGCACAGCCAAACCATAAAACGGGAGTTGTTGCAAAAAATCGACAAAACTTTGTTGCAACTGATTGAAATCACTGTTATAAGTTCGTATATGATCAGCGTCGATATTGGTAACGACAGCCATCACTGCTTTCAAAGTTAAAAAGGAGGCATCACTTTCATCGGCTTCTGCGACTAAATATTCTCCAGAGCCCAAACTGGCATGTGTCCCGGCACTATTTAAACGTCCCCCTATCACAAAAGTGGGATCTAAGCCACCTTCGGCTAATAAACTGGCAATCAAACTGGTTGTCGTGGTTTTGCCGTGGGTGCCGGCAATGGCAATACCTTGGCGAAACCGCATTAACTCGCCCAACATTTCGGCGCGTGGTACCACTGGGAGTCGTCGCGCACGGGCGGCTTGTACTTCCGGATTATCTTCTGTCACCGCGCTAGAAATCACCACCACATCGCAACCATGCACATGTTCAGCCGTATGTCCAATTTGCACTTTGACACCTAAATCCGTTAATCGTCGTGTCATGCTGTTTTTGGACAAATCGGAGCCAGAAACCGCATAGCCTATACGGTGCATCACTTCAGCGATACCCCCCATGCCGGAACCGCCTATACCAACAAAGTGAATACGTCGGCAGCGTTTGGGGAGGGGCAAGTTGTTGTGTTCATTAACATTCATTATGCAAACTCAGTTTTGAAAGGGGATCGGTACAAGGGGAAAGGACAATTTCCAATTACCAATTTTTTATTATTATAGCAAAGTATCATTCGTTTCAGGCGAACCTTGTACGAATCCGGAGTATAAGGTATCATTCGTTTCAGGCGAACCTGGTACGAATCCGGAGTATAAGGCGAACCTTGTGCGATTGCGACTAAACGAGAGCCTATATTCAAGCCAACTGTTTTGGCGATAGGCTTAGTTTTCAAAAAATTCAATCACCACGCGGCCCATTCGTACCAGGTTCGCCTTGTACTCCTAACAAGGTTGGCCTTGTACTCCTAACCACGCGGCCCATTCGTACCAGGTTCGCCTTGTACTCCTAACAAGGTTCGCACAATAACTACAGGGATTGTTTATAAGAAAGGATTTATAAGAAGGGATTTGCTTGTGTAGAAGAGAGTACCGCGAATTAGCGAAATTAACGAATTAACCCAGTCCCTCCCAAATAAGTCCTCAAGATAACTACAAGGATTGTTTAATCGATGCGGATTAAAACCGATAACTACAAGGATTGTTTATAAAAAAGGATTAAAACCGATAACGACAAGGATTGTTTAATCGATGCGGATTAAAACCGATAACGACAAGGATTGTTTATAAAAAAGGATTAAAACCGATAACGACAAGGATTGTTTAATCGATACGGATAACCGATAACGATTATTTATAAAAAAGGATAAACCGGCTCTAACGGAAAGCGATTGTATAATATAACAACGGATTAAAAGCAAACACAGTTTCGCTCCAATCCTTTCTTATTAGGTTGTTGAGCCCGGTTGTTGAGTCCGTCGAAACCTGCCGCGGTGCCCTTCGCTCGTAGAAGGGTGTCGAAGGGAAACATGCCGAAACATACAATCCCTGTAGTTATCCGTATCGATTAAACAATCCCTGTAGTTATCCGTATCGATTAAACAATCCTTGTAGTTATCCGTATCGATTAAACAATCCCTGTAGTTATCCGTATCGATTATACAATCGCATTGAAGTTATTGTGTTTTAAATCAATACCATTACCCTGGGCATCAAAGCTAAACGGATGCTATCCCTTTTCGGGATAGTATCCGTCAAACTTCAGAAAACGCGTTACGCTGAAAAACTATAGTGTAAAAGTGTAAAGTGAACAGTGCACAGTGCAATAGTGTATAGTGCTACGGAGTCCACGCAACCACACCAACAGCAACACGAAACCCGATGCTGCCGCTCCGGTAGTCCGAAGTGTTCCTGTCACGGAAAGCGGCACGGCTGAGGCTATTGTCGTAGTTGAATGAGCCGCCACGGCGCACTCGCAGGTTTTTCTCCCCCTCCCAAACGCTACCGTCTTCAGGGGCATCCTGATAACTCTTATGATAAGAATCAGCAACCCATTCCCACACATTACCGGCTGTGTCATGGATGCCAAAAGGATTAGGGATAAAAGAACCCACGGGTGCTGTTTTTTTACCATCCCATTGACTACCACAATCCCTACAATTAACACCAATCTGGTTTCCCCACCAGTATTTCGTCGAAGTTCCAGCGCGGGCGGCGTACTCCCATTCTGCCTCACTGGGCAAGCGATACGGCTTATTTGTTTCTTTACTTAACCATGCCACATAAGCTTTAGCATCATCCCAAGAGACATTAATGACTGGGCGTTTGCCTCGCCCCCTACCCCTATCATCAGGTTTCTTTCTACCGGTGGCTTTTGCAAAAGTGGCTTTTGCAAAACGGTCAGACTCTTCAAAAGTGACTTCATAACGGCTCATTGCGAAACGCTTGATAGACACTTCATGCACTGGTTTTTCATCGGTGTCACCACGATTCTTAATATCTCCCATACTAAACTGTCCTGCCGGGATCCATATCATTTCAGGACCAAAACTGTCATCTGATAAACGATCACGGAATATTTTGTTTTCGCTTACAAATCGTTGCGCCATTGTTTCCGCCTGTTTTCTGGTCAGTTTTCTAGTCCGCATAACGATCTGAGACAGATTCAGATCATCCTGAGACAGAACATCCTCAGACCGTTCATCCGGCTGCAGCTGTACCTCCGGGTCTGTTTTGGTTTTCATCGGTGTTTTAGTTTTATCCGCCCGATTTATCAGAACAAACCAAGCGATAGCGGCTAATATAACTAACAGAACAGCGACAAAAATACCCCTCGCGATCCAACTTCGCCGGTTGTCAAGCCAGTTACCAATACCATAACTCAATAACAGCAAACTGCCCAAAACCAGTGTCAAAGATGACAACAATGAACCATAAGGCCATACGTAAATCGCAATACTGATGACTAAAAATAAACTCGCCAGCCAGTAAACACCACTTAAATTATAGTGTTGTGTTTGATAGGTTTTGCGCCCTTTGACAATCGCAAACCCAACAGCGATGAGTGAACCCAGCAAGGTTAACACATCGGCAATCTCGTAATAAAGCACCACACGTCTAAAACCATCAAAAGAATCGAAAGAGTTATTAGTAAAAAAACTCATATCAATCAAAACGCCTTTTCCTAACAAAACCCATACAAACCCAAAGAGAATCAAACCATAGACTAGCGTAAAGCTAGCTAAGCTGAACCATTTGCGCTGCTGTCGATAAACTCTAAATTGAGCATAAATCACTTGGCCTAATAGGATGCCAGCAACCAACAACAGCAGCAACCGTATAACCGACGGAATCGCGTTAAATGCCAGTCCATCATCTAACAACGCGAACAACAGGCCCGTTACCAACAGCAACAAAACATAAGCTAACGCCATTGAAATGGTTTTTAAAACGATTGCCGGCCATCTCCACCAATTTTGACGATTGGGTCGTAGCGTATAAGCAGTCAACGGAATGGGCAAGAAGACAATCATCACGCTGCCTAATATAAAGCCGTATGCAATAATTAAATTTAAATGGTGGGGGTCGCTGCTACCAATAAACTGTTGTAGTAAACGAGAAATCTGGAGAATATCGTAATTAACTACCAGGTACTCTATCGGTAAAACTAACATCATCAGGGAAAAGCCTAATAGTAGGGTACTAAGCACTTGTCGTTGGAAAAAGCGTTTACGAGCATAAAACAGGAAAAAGGCTGCCACTATCAGCATCATAACAGAAAATAGGATTAACCCTAAACTGGGTAAACCTTTTCCTATCAGATCAATTGCGGCTTGATCAAGCATAGGGGTATGCAAATAAAAATTATCATAGCACACGAGCCAGTTACCCAGCACGACAACAGTAATGATGCCATAGACAACCCCTCGTAAGTCTCGCCCTCTATGGAAGAACACCTTTAACTGCCCAATCACCATCACGATTAACAGGCCAAGAAACATGACTAAGAAAAATATTTCCATGTTAAGCGTGGATTGTTGAGACTCAGAGTCCGGTTCAATCTGGCTCGTGTCCCCAGAAGCAACATTTTCAAACTCGATAATTTGGGATTTCATATCCCCAATTTTTTGCGAAGAAAATGGGAAAAGAACAGCCAGTTGTTGTAGATAGCGTTTTTTGTTCTCTACCAGCTTCGCGTTGTTCACATTTGTTTGGTAAAAATCATCCATTTTACCAAAGAAGTCCTTCGGCGGTAATTCATAATGCGATAATTGGCCGATTTGCGCTTTGATTTCATCTAATGTGATCACTTCCGTTTGAAGTTGGTCTACCATAGTCAGTTTTGGGATGTCCTTACTTTCTAAATAGTCCACCAAAAAATAATTCTGCCAAACCTTTGTGGTTTTACCAGACGTAGTCGCAATCATTTTTCCGCTAGGCGAAAACGTAGCGGAATGAACAGCACCTTTTTGAGCTAAGCTGGCGAGCAACTTTCCCGATTTGTCCCAAACTTGGGCAGTTTTACCAGACGTAGTTACAATCCGTTGCCCATTAGGCGAAAACTCAGCAGAATTAACAACATCCTGATGTTCTAAAATAGCGAGTCTTTTTCCAGCGTGATCCCAAATTATCGCTTTTTTATCTGAGGCTGTTACAATCTGTTGCCCATTGGGCGAAAACGTAGCGGAATGAACATGGCGAGTAATTGCCCAGCTTTGTCCAGAACCTTCACAGTGCGGCTGTCTGGAACGAATAATAAGGTAGCAACTAATTTTCCAGAATCGTCCCAAATGCTCTTGGTGTAAAATGATGTAGTCACAATCCGTCCATTAGGCAAAAAAGCGGCCGAATGAATAGGAAGACTATGACGATCTGAGGTTAACTTTAACTGCCCATCTTTGTCCCAAACCTTGATGGTTTTATCCTCTAATGCGGTTACAATTCGTTGTCCATCGGATGAAAACGCGGCTGAATTAACATAACTGTTATGGGATAAGGTGGTGAGTAAGTTCCCTTCCTTATCCCAAACTTTGGCGGTTTTATCATCCGATGCGGTCACAATTCGTTGCCCATCGGGTGAAAACGCGGCTGAATTAACGACACCTTCATGAACTAATCTGGTGACTGACTTCCTAGAATCGTTCCAAAGCTTCGCGGTGTTGTCTGAAACTGTCACAATTAGTTGTCCGTAGAATGAAAATACGGCCGAATTAACCACACCTTTGTGTTCTAAGGTGGCGACTAACTTCCACGAATCCTTCCAAAGCTTCGCGGTGTTGTCTGAAACTGTCGCACTTCGTTGCCCATTGGGTGAATTTGCAATGGAATTAATAGAACCCTTATCTGCTAAATGTGCTGCAGCGAATGAATTTTCCTTCAGAGCCCAAACCTTCGCGGTGTTATCGTTTGAGATCGTCACAATCCGTTGATCGTCTGGCGAAAACGCGACTAAATTAATCTCACTGTCATGCGCTAATGAAACCGGATGGTAATCCTTTATCTCGGCGAAAATTTTTCGCAGCGTGTTATCTATCGCTTCATCGATAGGCTCTAATTTATGCGCTTTTTCAAACAAACGCAACGCAAGCTCTGGTTTGGTTTGTTGCAGTTCTTGTGCCTTGGCATGATAAAGACGTGCTTTAGCGACTTGCAACTGTTCCTTGGCCGTATTCATCTGAAAAAGCGCGAAAATCGCCAAAAACAGGGCAATAACCATACCACTGGCGATAGCGGTAAAGGTGATTTTTCGTCGCTTGGCGGCCGCCGCTTCGGCCGCAACAATTGCAGCTCGGCTATCTTGGATAAAATCCTGTTGTAACTGAGTTGGTGCCGGTTGTTTGTTTTCCGTCTGTGCGAGATTTCGCCCACTTTCGGCTTTGGCACAGGCGGTGCTGACTACGATCATTGTCGGCCCAATCGCTGGCGCGTTGTTGCAAAACGGTGTGCTGATGGGCGTGTTCCCGATCTAATTCAATCGCTTGCACCAATTCAGGAAAGGATTTATCAAACGGCGTGTTCTTAAAATCAATCCAATTGATCACACGCAAGGTTTCGGGCATCGTGGTGGGATCGGTTTCGCGGTGCAACACAGTAATAAAGCGTTTACTATTTTCAGCCGCATAATTGACTTCCCGTTCGCAGTATTCCGACGCAACCGCATCCGGCGACAGCACAAACAGGAAGTTATCAGAACCGTCGATGCCTTTGAAAATTTCCTTTTCAAAATCAACGCCCGTGCTAATACTTTCCTGATCAAACCACGTGGTTTTGCCGGCTTGTTGCAGGGCGGTGTTCAATTCGCGGGCAAAATCGCCATCAGTACGCGAATAAGAAATAAATACGTCAGTCCCTAATTGGCCTTTGGCCGCTTCGCTGGCCGTGATCAGTGTTATATGCAATGCTAGGGGTGGGTGCAGTGCCCGCCCTTCATTTAGGCGTAACCAGGTTTGGGCATTTTCTAAATTATGCCCTCGCAACAAAAATGACGGTTTACGATCTTCGGCAGTCCATTTTAAGGATCGAGCCAGTAAGACTTTATGTTGCTCATAATATTCACGATCATGCCGTAAAATATTTAAAATGTCATCAATGTCACTATCATAGTCGGCTTGACAAGTATTATCGGTAAAATCGATATACTGCAAACCACGCACCACTTCTGGAATAGCCGATTCCGGTGTCGGCGCAATTAATAACGGGACAACGCGCTTGTTATATTGCAGCGCATGATCTAACTCGCGCTGGCAATATTCGGAAACCACCGAATGGGTGCTTATAAAGAAAAAGAAATTGTCCGCATTTTCAATACCGATTTCAATCGCCCGCCCATAGTCAGCCCCCTTTTGAATATCGCGATCATGTATCCAGGTGGTTTTGGCATAACGCGACAACGATTGGATTACCGAATTGCGAATGTCTTTATCTTGCACGTCATAACAGATAAAAATATCCGTCATCAGATTTTCGGCGTTTTTACGCGCCTCGCAAATATATTCGCATATCAATGTTGTGAGTTGACACGGGGGCTGTTTACCCCCCAGAAATTCGGTCAATAGCCACTCTTCGGCAGCAGTACGCTCTTTACCCACCAATAAATGCTGGGTGGCTTTTTGATTTTGTTGCCAATGCAGCGCGTGGGCCAAAATCTCGGTGTGATGGTGGACATAATGGTTTTGCCGCTCCAACACCGCGGTGATGCGTTCCACCACGCCATCAAGTGCGTCGATGGTTTCGCCAAACGTCGGCAACTGAACGGTTTGCAGATACTCGACATCGTCATGCTTGGCCCACAGATTTTCATAAGGCTGGGCCCATTCAACCAAGTCTTGGCAATCCTGATCGGACATTTTATGTTGGGCGGCCAACCAATCCCTTTTACCAATCAACGCCAGGGTGCGAGCCAACACATCTTGCGTGGTGCGGATAGCTTGATCCGGTTGATTGTAAAACTGATAAAAACCCACCAACACTTGTTGATCGCCCGCCGACAATGTTTGCTCTGGGGTATTGAATATCACCATTTGATTAATTGGAATAACCCGTTTTCCTAACAAGCGGGCATATTCCAACTCAATCAGGCAATATGGCGAAGTCATACAGCGCGGTGCCATTATGCACACGAAGTTATGCGCCGACTCAATGCCATGATTAATGCGTTGCTGATAGTCATCGCCATCGGGGATATTGACTTTGTCAAACCACACGTCATGGCCGTTGATTTTGAGCCGCTGATGTAATTTAGCTACAAAAAGGAGGCTTTCTCGGCGGCCGTAAGAGATAAATAATTCTTTGAATTGATCAGTCATAAGTCATAAATTTTGGTTTTATTGGTACGTTTTCGGACTTCCACGCGCCTGCATGGAACTATGTTGTCATGTTTTTCTTCTCCAATTGTCAGAATCAGTATTTTCAGGATGATAGAATTAACAGAATAAAAGCTCATAAGCAGTACAACGGATTAACGAAAAAAACCGATTAGCCCAATTCTCCTCACTAATCAATCCGTTTAATCCGTCAATCCGCTGTACTAAACATTCGCTTCAGATAAAATCAATGACTTACAGATTTTTCCGGCGTTTTTCTTAACACAAAAAAGCTATTTCAAATGTTTATTGTCAATCGCATTTGTTTTCAATTGTACGCGTTTTCGCCAACCTTTGAAGGGTAATAAGCGGCGCGCTAATACATCTTGCAAATACAATCCGAAACCATAGCGGCGAAGATTAAACAACTGCCTTCCCCAGCGATCTGACATAAGCATACGCCAACGCAGCCAAGGTGTGATTTTAAGAACGGGCAACCCACTCAACTGATAACCACGCTCTTCTAGCATTGTGCTAATTCGGCTTTCTACTAATTGTATCTCATAGTTTGAGAGCTTTCTCCGCCATTGTTCCGTAAATTGTGGATCGGGTAAGCTATAGGCGGAATGTTGGGGGTAATTGTACATTGCTCTGTCAAAGGGAACCCCAATAAAATGACAGATTTGAGTTAGCACTTCATCAGGATTTTTAATCAATGCTTCATAGTGTACTGTCAGTTTCTGCTCTGGCGCAAGTTGGGGGCTGAGCTTTTGCCATAGAAGTTCTTCTGTTATCCAATACTTAACACCTGTGAACATATTACCAGCCCAACCCATCAGGATAGTGGAACGTGCAACATCGCGCCCATCGCGGCAGATGTGGATA
>QNER01000183.1 GCA_003646175.1 Candidatus Parabeggiatoa sp. nov. 1 | reverse complement strand
TTACTGGGGCGGATAAAGCCCGAAAGGGGACTGCACTCTCAGCCAATGGTGGCACTTTGTTTTTGGACGAAATTGGGGAAATGGATTTGGAGTTACAAAAAAAGTTATTGCGCTTTGTGGAAATCAAAAGTTTTAATCAAGTTGGTTCCGATAAGCTAGAAATGGTCGATGTTCGTTTGATTTTTGCCACCAATCGTCATTTGCCCACAGAAGTTAAGGCCGGGCGTTTTCGTAAAGATTTATCTTACCGTTTGAATGTCATTTCTATTCGTTTGCCCCCACTACGTGATCGTGAACGAGATGTCTTACTTCTTGCCCAAGCCTTTGTTAACAAATACGCCGTCAAATATCATAAAAACTTTAAGGAATTGACAGCTGATGCCAAGGAAATTCTTTTACATTATGACTGGCCGGGAAATGTCCGGCAATTGCAGAAATGTATTGAAGGATTGGTGTTGTTGAACGAAGGTGAAAAGGTGACCAGCGAAATGTTGTTGGCTGCACTTGCCGACGAACAGCCCATTCAAACCGAAGACACGACAACCAATCTCCGTCAACCTACCATGCCAAATCAAGCTTTGCCCACGCCACACGCCACCCAAAAGTCCCTCAAACCCATTCGCCCCCTTTGGCAGGTTGAAAAAGAAGCGATTCTTGAGGCCAGATTATATTGCAATGGCAGTGTGGTGAAAGCGGCGGCATTATTGGAAATCAGTAAATCTTATATTTACAAGAAGCTGAAACAGTGGAAAGAGGAGGCGGAAGAAAATTAGGAGCGCGGGGCAAAACCTTGAAGGTTTCCAAACAATAGGGCAAAACCTTCGTTTCTAATAGGGCAAAACCGTAAAGCGTTGCAAAAACCTTGAAGGTTTCTAACTGATTCCATATTATGGATATTTTCCGTATTGTAGATATAACTTCCATGCTATGGAAAACACGCCAGTCTAAATCAAGCCTAAATGCGCCTCAACTTAGCGGACTTAGGATTTTTCCAGAAAGAAAGCCAATCAATTCTTAGCATCCCACGGAGTTGGTATCTATCTTGCTATCTCTTTAAGGTCTTTATAATTAATTATTTAGTAGCATGAATTCATAGGGCAAGGGTTTACCCCTACAAACCGGTGTATAACGTAAGGGCAATTCGGTTGCCTTCAAGTTGAATATCGCGTGATTTAAATTTAGTTTGTGTGTGTTTTGTATGAGTCGCAACTGCTTTTGGTGATTGTTCCATTGGCTTGAGTTCAAGTGGAGTTCTTCTAGGGTGCCTGACAGGAATAACTATGTGCTAATCCCCATAGAAAGTTCGATTGCACAAAAGCTTATTATTTATTATTTAGTAACATTTATCAATTCTATAAGGATATAAATTATGAAACGCAATATTTTACGCGCTGCCGTAGCAGCAAGTTTGGGTCTCAGCGGTGCCGCCTTTGCCGCAAACGTAGATGTACCTTTCATCGGTACAGTAAATAATGCGTGTACCATAACTAACAGTTCGGATGGTGCTCTTGTTTTAACAGGTACCAACACCATCACATCGAACCCGTCTGATGGGGGTACGAGAGCCATTGTTTCCGTTGCGTGTCTAGGTACTGGTGCCATAAGCGTTGCATCACCCGTTGCTGGTACCGGTGCCGCTGCAACTTTAGCGGTGCAGTCCGGCTACGCATCTAGCGCAGATGTCTATAATGCATCGACCGGCGGTAGTGTAATAGCCAACAGTAGTGGAACGACCTCTATTGGTTCCACATCGAGTAATTACTACCCACATATGTCGGCTAGCATATCTGGTACCATAGCACCTGGAACTTATAATTACACGGTAGCTGTCACCGTTACAGCGGAATAAGTTAAGTCTTCCGGCACTGAGCCAAAGTCATTGAACGATAACGAAATTAAGTGATTTAACGTTTTTTATTAAGCGAATGGCAAGGTTAAATCGGTAAACTCTATTAAAAGCCCCCCAGTGAAAACTACTTGGGGGCTTTTCTTTGTTAAAAATCTTCCTATCCTAGTGTCCATTTAGAAACGCTCGGCCTTCTTTCAAGTTAACTTATAACGCAAAACCTTCAAGGTTTCCAAAACCTTGAAGGTTTCTAACTGATTGTCGTTTTGATGGAAAGGTAAGTACGTTTCTGGATGGAAAACTAATCATATTGGCCGAATAATTTCAATGAAGATGATGAAAATTCGTTTGACAAAAATCCACTACCTTCTGTCCTTGATTTTTGGGCTGTGGCTAGGCGTTGCTCAGGCACAATTTCAGGTTGGCCCAATGGTTATTCAGACCAATACGACAAGGGGTATGGCACATGGCATGATCGAGGTAAAAAATGTGGGCCGTGAAACCGCACATTTACGGGTTTACAGTGAGCCTTTTACCTACGATGCTGATGGATTCAAATCACTCAAAACCAGTCCCCAAGACTTATCCCACTATCTGGTTTACGCGCCCCGTCAACTGAGAATCCGCCCTGGACAAAAACGTCGAATACGCCTAAACGTGCGTTTCCTGCCCAGCACCAAGCTGGGGGAATACCGGGCGATGATATTTACCGAAGATGTCAAGCCACATCAATCTGACACGCCTCAAATGGGCGTTGTTCCCCGTATTGGCACGGCCGTGTTTGTCCGTCATGGTAATATAAAGCCACAACTTTCCGTTCAGGGCGCGACTTACAAAGACAAACGTATTGTGCTACGAGTTAATAATACCGGTAAAGCAACGGCTCGCCCTCGTGTCAACTGGGTGTTGAAGAAATCATGGCGAGAAATCGCTACCGGCAGGAGCAATGTGCAGACGGTGATTGCTCAAGGGCAACGCAATGTCCAAATAAAATCTCCAGAGATTGAGGGACTCAGATCAGGCACCTATCAATTAAGCGGAGAACTTGTCTGGGGGGCCGGGGAAAAAAACGAGTTACCCTTTCAGCAACAAGTTGTCGTGCCGTGGTAAATAGATACTTCAAACAGTGCCAGATTGAGTTTCGCTGACTTTCAGGAAAGGATTTTACCTGACAAGTTTTTAAAATTTGTTAGGTATTTTGTCGTTTATATCAACAGCAAGCCCTAAGTCCTTTAACTTAGGGCTTTTTTTCTGAACTTTAGGATGGTGATGATTTTTATGATATAATATTTCACACTCTTCAATTATCTATCTCGAAAAAATAGGGCGCCCTAATAAATAGACATTATCGGAAATAACCAGGTTTTTATTTTTAATCAAATAAAAACAAGTACTTATGTGTCAACACGTTTATTTACAATAATCCTTTAAAAACAATTGCTTAGATAAATAGATGGCTTATTACCAATAAAGTCTAATTTTGGAGAGTGAACGCGCCCTTTTGGCTCAATAGGTTTAAATGACAGGAATAATAGTAACATGTTGAAATCATTAGATATTAAAAATTTTACTGTGTTTGAAAATGCAAGTATTGGATTTTCAAACGGATTAAATGTCATCATTGGTGACAATGCGACTGGGAAAAGTCATTTGCTCAAACTGGGCTATAGCGTTATGCACCTATTATCTGGACATTCAAACATTCAATCCAGCGTCTTAGCCGATAAATTGTCTGGTGTGTTCAAACCCAATAGTATAGGACATCTCAACCGCTATGGTAGTGGTCATCAACGCACTCAAATCACGGTAACATTGGATTTACCTGAAAATTTCCAGTTTTCTTTTACCAAAAATAGCCGCACTGAAGTCACAATTGACCAAACCATTAGCCGGCCCGGTTCAAAGAAAGCCCCCGTATTTATTCCATCGCGTGAGTTGCTCACGCTACACCCAGAAATAACGGCTTTGTATGAAGAACGTTTTATCAGCATTGATGAAACCCATCAGGATTTATGCAAGGCCCTCAATTTACCGTTATTAAGAAAACACCCATCAGAACTCAATGAGATTATTCAACCATTAGAAGCAGAGCTAGGTGGTGAAGTTATAATGGACAAAAAGGGCCATTTTTACCTCGATATGCCCAAACGTGGCAAAGTCGAAATGTCCTTAGTCGCGGAAGGACTCCGAAAAATTGCGATGCTGGTTTATCTGATTCAAAATGGCTCATTGGCTAAAGGCGGTACCCTGTTTTGGGATGAGACAGAAGCGAATCTCAATGCGAGAATTATGGTAAAAGTCGCTAATGCGTTAGCAGCACTGGCTCAATATGGTGTACAAATTATTCTGACTACTCATGATTTATTTTTGATGAACGAATTATCATTACTGATAGAATCCACCCCCCAAATGCCCGCACAATTTTTGAGTTGTTGCCCTACGGATGTCAGTGTCATTGTGGAACAGGGTCGAGTTTTAGAAGACTTGCATACGATTGTTGTACTTGATGAGGCATTAGCACAGGATGATCGGGAACAAGATTTTTATTATAAACGTGATACGCAAAATAATTCATTGAAAAGTCAAAGGTGGTAGGGCGATAATGATCATTATTAAAGAAGGAAACTTGACTTTTCAATTTCCGTCTGATTGGCACGTCTGTAAATATGATAGTGAAAACCATTTTTATTATAATCAGGTTCGCAGATGTGAAGGTACTAAGGCCGTTGATATTATAGCGTCATCAGGTAACGAATTATTTATGATAGAAGCTAAGGATTTTAGAGGTGATAGAATAAACAATAAAGCTCGCATTTTAAAAGGCGAGTTAGTTGTTGAAGTCACGCAAAAGGTGAAAGATAGCATTGTCGGGTTATATGGTGCTTTTCATTCTTTTAATGAAGAACTTCAGCCATTTTACCGTCCCTTTTTTGCTGAAAAACGTCAACCAATAAAAATAGTCTTGTTATTAGAAGAAGATAGAATACCTGAAAAGGCGAAACACTTTAAATATCGGCGAAGTCAATTGCGAAAAACGATCAATTCACATTTAAAATTCTTGAACGTTCATTGCTACGTTCATAACTGTAGTGACTTACCAAACCATTTCCAATGGCGCGTAAAATGAATTTCAAACCTTGGCGCGATATCATCGTTGCTCTGCAAACTCGTTCCCGCGCCACATTCTAAAATGATTCCAATATTCCATCAATTGACCAAAAAATCACTTCTAGCATTAGCTATAGTCATTGTGCTAATAGTTGGTAAAAGCTACGCCGTACCAGATACCATCACTGCCGATGACATGGAAGAATTCACCATCCTCCCGTTAGGTATCATGATCGGGCGACGTAATGTTATACCTTCTACATTAGTACGTGGTTTAGAAGATGGCGAACAAGCCGTCAACTTTGAACAATGGCTACTACCATTCGACGCTGTCACCAAAGCATTGCAAATCAGTGTCACCAATCTTGAAGACGGACAAATGGAATTACGCTCTCCCGGTCTGATCACCCGAATTTCGCCAGAACAATTAAAAACCGATCCGGAACTGGGACAAGCACTCACCATCAAAGACATTGAAACACTGTTTCATGTCCCCGCAAAATTTGACATAGAAGAATATGCAATTGTGTTGGCCCCACCGTGGCTGAATACCAAAAATAAAAAAGGGCACCGAGAAGAGCCATTGCCAGTGCTTTTAGATGGCTTGCCAGCAGTGCATCCCGACCGGTTTAATTTCACCGCACTAGGACAACAGATAAGCATCAACGGTGATAAAAACAATACCAATACGCAGGGCAATCTGTTCGCCATCGGCAAACTGGGCAAGGGCAGTTGGTATCTTCGCACTCATCAGCAAGATTTATTCGATACAGCCAGTTGGCAATTAGGTGATGCCCAATATTTTCGGCAAACTGAAACAATGGATTACGCACTGGGTTCCCAGTCCACCTTCTGGCAGAGCCAAACAGGTGGTGATTATTGGGGAGCCACGCTGGTCAAACGTAATGGTTTTAGTTCCCTTCAGTCATCCCAAGGTGGATTTGACCCCGCACTCCGTCGCCAAGGTTGGCAAGTGGCCCGAACCATCACTGGCGAAGCTGCCCCCGGTACATTAGTACAATTGGTTGAAGGATTTGGAGACCAGATCATCGCCGAAACCCTTGTAGATTCATCCGGGGTTTACCGTTTTGAAGATGTAGCTTCCCGTACTCAATCATTCCAAGAATATCGTATATTGCTATATCCCAACGGCGTACTAACCGCAACACCAGAAGAACGTAAAGCCCAATTTGATACTCGCGCAGGACAACTGGAAGTAGGGGCTTCGGCATGGATATTCTCCGGTGGAGTCAACCGCCAATTTTCAACGGGTGCTTCATTAGGTGCAACCGGCGACCAATATTCAGGCCAGTTTTGGGGAGAAGCGGAAGAATTTCGAGGTGGTTTCAGTTATCGGCGTGGTGTCTTCGATTCACTTACGCTTGGCGGTGGTTTGGTACACGAAGATAGCTTAAAAAAACCGATGGCAGAAATGTATTATCAACCAGCTAAATTACCATTTGGACTCAGTTTTTCTGCTTTGATGGAAGAAAATAACAAAATTCGTCATAATGCAAACGCTTCACTGCGACTATTCAATAAACTTAACCTCAACTTTTCCAGCGATCCACTATCCGAAAGGTTTTACCTAAATTGGAACCTATTACCCGGATTTAGTCTCAGAGCAAGAAGTGACAGTCGTACTCACCTAAAATCAGGTGGATTTACCTATTCCAAATCCATCAACAAGTTTTTTGCAAGTCTCAGTGCCGAAATGGATACGGAAGAGCAAATGCGGGGGTATTTCACCGGTTATTGGGATAAGTGGCATTTAAACTACCAAAAAGACGACATGAATGACGCTGCCAAACTGAGTTATAACCTTTCCGGCAATCCACGTTCAGATTTAGGGCATTCGCTGGTGCTAACCCACAAATCCAGCAAAATTGGTAATCGTACCAACGAGTTAAAAGGAATTGCTTGGCATTATGAATCACCGGCAAAAGCCCGAGATGGGCGAAATTTGTGGCGAGTTGATCTTGGCTATGCTAATGGCACACACGGTAATGGTTTTATTGGGACTCTCACCACGACTATTATTCCCGGGGTTGATATACGTCTGCGTTATCAAGATATTTCTATCGTTTCCAATGAAACCAGCTTTTTACTCGAATTTTCCACTAACTTCCGACTTCAACCCAAACGAGACTGGGGGAACCGTTATATTGAACAACTGCGTGGACAAGGCGGTATATTTGTCCAACCCTTTCTGGATAAAAATGATAATGGTGTACACGATGATGGCGAAGAAGTCTATACCGAACACGCGGATTTATTGCTACTTTTGAATAACAAGTCTGTTTCAAAATACCGGCTTCGAGTCACCAAGCAAGGTATCTATACACAAGTGACTCCCGGCACCTACCGCCTTGATCTTGATCCCGCCGGATATCCAATAGGTGGTACGCCAGAAAAAGAATCCTACGCAGTGCAGGTCACAGCGGGTGGTTATACTAGCGTTATTGTTCCTTTCAGCGTCTCCTATACCATCGCTGGCACCGTACAAGATGCCGAAGGAAACCCGGTAGGCGGCGTAAAAGTAGAAGCCGTTCCAGTTGGAAAAGGCAGCAAATCATTTGCTGTAACCAACGGTGCCGGTATTTTCTTCGTGGACAATGTGCGACAGGGGGTCTATAAAATGTTACTTGACGGCCAATCAGTCAATGCCGATACCATCGAAATCACCCCTGACTCTGAATTGATTGTGGAAGTTAATTTAAAAAAGCCTTAGCCATGTACAGAAAGAAATGGCTTTGAAATTGGGTGGATACGCTATAGCAATATCCACCCTACCTGAAATCTGACAAAGTAGAATTAATTATCTAAGGTGAAAATGATGAAACGCAATATTTTACGCGCTGCCGTAGCAGCAAGCATTTTGGGTGTTAGCGGGGCCGCGTTTGCGGAGTCCGTTGATGTGCCTTTTAGTGGTACTGTAACGGGTACGGCTGGCATTAGTACCCCGCCGCCTAGTGAACCTGTTATTATTGTTCCGAATGGTACGATTTTGTCATCTCATCCCAGCCAAGGGGGGGGGCTGACTCTGGTTGGTGTCACATGTATAGGTCAATGTGACTTAAGCATAGCTCCTCCTAATCAGGTTAACGGCCCTATGACCAGCAGCCCAGGGGTTTCTTGGATTTATGGCGATGAAAATGGGACCATTGAACTAACTACCAGTGAAGGTAGCCCTCATACCATCTACACCAATACTGACTGCTATGTAGGTATGGAGGTTGATATGGTGGGGCTTCCACCCGGAACTTATCGTTTTATAGTAACTTTAACACTTACCCCAAAGTGAAGTTACTCCCGGCACCTACCACCTTGATCTTGAGGTGGTGTGCCTCCCTTCGATCCTACGCAGTGCATGTAACAGCGGGTGGTTATACTAGCATTATCGTTCCTTTCAGCGTCTCCTATACCATCGCTGGCACAGTACAGGATGCCCAAGGAAACCCGGTAGGCGGCGTAAAAGTAGAAGCCGTCCCAGTCGAAAAAGGTAGCAAATCATCTGCTGTCACCAATGGAGCCGGTATTTTCTTCGTGGACAATGTGCGACAAGGGGTCTATAAAATGTTACTTGATGGTGAATCAGTCAATACCGATACCATCGAAATCACCCCTGACACTGAATTGATTGTGGAAGTTAATTTAAAAAAGCCTTAGCACGAGTAAATCGACTTTTTATCAATTCTCTAAGGAGAAAATATGAAACGCAATATCTTACGCGCTGCCATAGCAGCAAGCATTTTTGGTGTCAGCAGTGCCGCTTTTGCCGATACAACTGATGTACCTTCTTGTAACATTACCAATATTAGTGATGGGATTCTTGTTTGGGTAAATAATATCTTTACATCTGAGCCAGACGAAGGGGGAACACGGGCTGTTATCGAGGTTACAAGTGCGGATACCTGCACCCTAAGTGTCGCTTTTCCAACTCATCTTTCTGATGGTATGTCCGGAAGAGCCACTAATGCTGAAGTTTACAATAGTGCATACGGTGGCACTAAACTAGCAGATGCTGCCATTGGTACAACTTATAACCACCCCGCCGGCACCGAAATTTACTATGTAAATATGTTCTACAAAACGAGTTCAAACGTTTCTCCAGGAACTTATAACTACACAGTAGCTGTCACTCATTGATTCTTTAAAATAAAGTAACTAAGCCTTCATCTTTATTTTTTAAGAAGGCAACCATAAAGGATTGTCCCTACAACAATATTCTTATGTAGGGGCAATCCCTTGTGGTTGCCCTGAGTAGTTACAAAATAAATAGTATAGTCACCAAATATTTTTAAAAACAATGAGTTACATACCGCGAATGCCCTTAACTCCAAATCACTGATAGCTGAGAAACCAAGTTTCTGGCAGAAACTTAGTTTCTTTCCTCGTTCCTAAACTCTGTTTGGGAATGCCTGTATCGACGCGAAGCAAAGTATTTTTCGTGCCATAGTAAGTATAGTATAAATATTTACACAGTTGTTTAAATCAACATCAAGCCCTAAGTTGTTTTTAGGGCTTTTTTTATGAACATTAGAATGGCGATGATTTTTATGAGATAATATTTTTAACATTTGGAATGTTTTGGCACTGGGGTCGTTTTCTGGGAATGCTTCAATATCGTGCGGTTTTCAAAAATTGACCCGCGAAAAAAAAGCGAATTTGCCATTTTTGGAAAGGACATGAATCGGTTTTCAAAGCAATCCATTAGTCGGTCAGCCATTATTCATTTTTGATTTCTGATGAGAAGCCATTTAAAAAAAAACATTTAAAAATAATGGACTTATCAAGGTAACTCATTGATTTTAATTCATCCCATTCAACAACCCCAGTGCAAAATTTTGGAGTCCAAGCTTTAGCTTGGAGGGTACAAACTAAAGTTTGTACTCCTACTAAAGTTTGTACGCCTCATAAGATTTTTCACTGAATAAAATAAATCCGTCAAATCCGTCAATCCGCTGTACTTCCACGGGCACCAGCTTGTACGCCTTCTTTAACCAGTCTCCCTTCCTTAAATTCTAGCTCTTTGAGCGTGCCGCTGGGTGATATGAGAATGCCTTTACCGGTGCGTTTGCCATCTACAAAAGTGCCTTCATAACGATCACCACCGCTGGAAAGATAAATACCTTTGCCAGTCCGTTTACCGACAACGAAGTTACCTTCATAGCTTTCCCCGTCGGCCCAAAAGAGTGTGCCTTTACCATGACGAGAGCCTTTAAAAAAATCGCCTTGATAGCGATCACCATTTTTCCAAACGTACAGGCCTTTGCCATGTCGTTGATCTGCAAAAAATTCACCGACGTATCGATCAGCATGAGCCCAAGTATAAATGCCAATACCATGACGTTTGCCATCAACAAACTCACCTGAATAACGGCCCCCATTAGCCCAAACATACACGCCTTCGCCAGTGCGTTTGCCATTGGCGTATTCACCGACATAAGAATCGCCATTGGGCCACTTAACCGTTACAAAGCCGTGGAGCGTGATAGGTTTGCTTGGGAAGCTGTCTTTGGCAATCGCTCGCGTTATCGTTTCATCTTTTGATGCATCGTCCGACTTTTCTTGAGTGAGCGTGGTGGGCACATAAGGGGCTTCATCTAATTGGCTGTCTGCAATGGATGCGACTGTGGTTTCTCTCTCAGCGTCATCCTTTAACTCACTGTCGGCGATAAAAAGTG
>QNER01000182.1 GCA_003646175.1 Candidatus Parabeggiatoa sp. nov. 1 | reverse complement strand
TCCAGAATCTCGGTTTCATCTGCCAATGGATGCAATGTGACTACTTTAAAATCGGTGTGTGGTAGTAACTTACCATACACTTTGAGTTTTTAAGAATAAGCGAAACCGGCCTTATCAAAGGGCTGCGCGAAAGCGGCCTGCGTGTCGTCCAATGAAGTCGGGCGTTTTAAGAATAAGCGAAACAGGCCTTATCAAAAGGCGGCGCTTTCGCTGCCTCAATGCCATTAAGTTAAGCTGCCCAAGTACAACGGATACGCGTTCCGAAACTGATTTTAGGAATTAATAAATTTGGTAAAATTAGGATTTTTTTAGGTTTTTTTATCCGTTTATTTCGAGTATCCGTTGTACTACTTTGATCAAATCAGTTAGTTATTCGTTACGATATGGCATTGTTTCGCTGCCTACGTGTCGTCCAATCAAGTCGGGCGTTTTAAGAATAAGCGAAACCGGCCTTGTCAAAGGGCTGCGCGAAAGCTTCTTCGGTGTCGGCCAATCAAGTCGGGTGTTTATTTTCGATTCAAAACAGGCCTTAGAGCGTGTTTTAAAAGCTTATGGCTAAAGCCCATGAGCGGAAAGAAGCAAACCCGTTAGAGCTATAACTGTTCCGTTTTGTTCTCTCAGCCACCCAGCCCCTCGCCAGTCCCGACAAGGCTAAAAAACACCTTTAACATAAATTATTATAAATCAACATTCAACCCGAAGGGGTGGTTTTTGCACTAATAGGACTTACGCATTGACAACTCATATAAAAATAGGTAGCTGGCCTTGATTTAAGTGATTTGTTGTTTAATATCAATCATTTAGTTAATTGCCGCGGCTGATTAGGACCACAGTGATTTTTAGTCAAAATGTTGGGAGATAAATTTTTATTGACAAAAAAAATTTCTCAAATTTTCATGGTAGTGAAACTTTAGGATGTCATATAACTTGATAAAAAATTTTTCGCCTTTATAGTATGTCACTTGAGAAAAATTTGGTATTCTTACTTTTGTATTTTACAGTACCCAAAAAGGTTATCAGTTATCAGTTATCAGTCTTTCAATAGAACAAAGGTTCATGATAAAGCAATCCTAATTGCTGCATTGCTCGGACTCAAAAAGAGTACAACTTTTTGTTTTTTACTTCCCTCATAAGTCTATTAAATACACATGATAACTGATAACTCATAACTGATAAAGGCTTACAATTTTTGTCCTGTACTGAGCCATATCAGTCGTATTTAACTTTTTTATCTTTTTATGATAGTGCGTAAGTCCTACGCTTAATAAAATCATAACAATTATATCTGCTTGATAAATAACGGATTGTTGCAATAAGCCATTTTCATGCACTATCAAAGTTCTAGTTTAAATAAAGGAGAAATCATGACAAATCCGAAAGCAGATTTCGGACGTTTATATTCCGCCTATTCCCCGGCCGAATATGTCAAACATGTCGTGCGAGATTTGAGGTACGAGTTGCCTTTTCTTGCCATGTCAAGGCTAAAGTATTACAGTCGGGCATTGTTACATCAGGATGTTATTCGAGTAACAATTGTCGGTAGCTGTCACGGGTTGGATGCGGTGGTCTTAAAATATGACCTGACAATGCCGGAAATCCTAACGCGTTGGATCAATGATGCGACAGTTGGGCTACCATTTCCGGCATCTGAGTCAGAATATGAGGTGACACTGATAGATATGGAAGCAGAACCGTTAAGGTTTGCATCCGAGATCAATTTGTCCAACCACTCATTGGTGGCGAATCTCCGCCAATCTTATTCAGCGGAATTAAAACAACATTTCGCCGAAATGACAGATATCGTCAGTGCCGTAGGAGTGACATCCTATCTCGGATTGGAAGGGATGGAAAGCATCATCCAAGCCGCTTTTGTGAATGGCAATGCAAAAGTGTTATACATCTCTGTACTTAAGTATTTAGATACTAATGCTTGGGTAGATATTTGCTTGAAACATGGATTAGCCGTGTGCCATATAGGCGATTTACGGCAACGTTCCTACAAAGATGAGGACGAAAAGCAAAGGATTCACGGAATCTTGAAAAGAAAGGATCTTCTAAGTGAAGCTGATGAGACCGGATTAGTCACTTCCCTATTTCTAGCATACAAGGAGGATATCATGCTAAACAGTCATGACGCAAAGAAGTCTCGGACACTGATTGTGGTCGAGCAAGAAAATACCTTTGTTGGCAGCACAGTAGACGGCTCTTCTCATTCTCTCGAAGATTTGCCTCATCCTTGGCACATTGCGCTTTCAGAAGAACATTCTCAAAGTCGTGCGATCTATCAAAAGCTGACTGAACTTCATATTAGGGAGCAGATTCAGCCAGGGGATGTGATGACTACAATCAAGAGTTCTTCAGTCAATAATGTTGGGCATCTGGCTAACATGTTTGCCGGAGAATACGAAGTCAGCGAACAGAGCTTGCCAAATGGCCAGAGCAGACAGACGCTAACCAGAATTGTTCCAGTCATCAATGCCAATATTCTTGATGAAGCACCAGCATCCTCGGAAGAGTTGGAGGCGGAGCTACGTGAATTCGGGCATGTTCTGATACGAAGCGGGAAGCCTATCGATGAAGGACTGGTTCTTGAGCTGCTGATTGGAAACGGCAAGGCGATGGATTATCGGTACGGGAATACGGTACGCAACAAGATCAAGGGTTCTTCCTCTCTACTAGTGACACCTTGGCCAAAAGAACTCAGTGTCTTGCCGCACAATGAACTGAGCTATCATACCGAGTTCCCAAAAAACGCGTGCTTTATCTGTAAGGAGCCAGCGCCATACGGCGGGGAAACCTCCATCTATGATTGTGCCAAGGCGTTTGAGTATCTTTCGCCCGACTTCCAACGCAAAGCCAGCAGCCATAATGTGATCTTTCGTAAACGGTACGTTCAAGCACTCGATCATGGCCGCTATCCGAGTTGGCAGCAGGTTGTCGGTGAAGATACTACCCATGAAGATATGATTGACCATGTTAGCTCAATGGGCTATGATTATACAGTGCTTCAATTAGAAGAAAAAGGAAGCGTGACGACCGTGGTGGAAACACAACTTACACGACCAATGGTCTATGAGTACCAAGGCAAGCAGTGTTTACACTCAAGCGTCGTCGGGATTGCACCTTATTGGTACGAGGAAGTGTGGCCCGGTAAAGAGCCACCGCTGACTGCTACCTGGGATAACGGAGAGCCATTTTCCTTCGAGGAACTTCGCCATATGGAAAAGGCACTCTTATCCGCACGGATTCGCTACAACAACTGGCAAAAACATGATGTGATGTTTCTAGATAATCTTAAAATTGCACACGGACGGCTTCCTTTTATCGGCGAACGGGTAACCGGGCTAATGGCGGCTCAACCTGCTCGGTTTACGAACTCTAATGGTCACTGGACCGTTGAGTTAATCAAGTAAGCAACGATGATCAAGCTGGCGGCTGAAAAGTCGCTAGCTTGAACTACAAAATAACCGAATTAGGAGATGATAATCAGGAATTTTTTTATGAATACACCAATAGTCTTGAAGCTTGATAATGACACCTATTTTGAGATGCCTCTGCTAAAAGACTATCTGGCCGATTACGAAGCCAGCTTGGTAGAGGATTCTTTAGAGAATGCCAGTGCAGCCATAAACGAGCATTTTCCAAGTGTCATTGTGACAGGTTCCGCTTTCATCGGAAAGGATATTATTAATGTCGGGCTACGCAAGAGCCTGCGTGGCATTGTGAAAGCGGGCACGGGTTTGGATAACGTTGACGTGGCGTATGCCCGCTCCAAGGGTGTTGTGGTAGCAAATATTCCAGCCTATGCGGCGGAAACGGTGGCTGAGTATGCGGTCACTTTGATGTTATCTTTGGTACGGAAATTATGGCCCTTACAACGGAGCTTGCGCCTAGAAGGGTGGGTAAGTGCTACACCTGCTTGTTTAGGAAGAGAATTATATCGTAAAACCATCGGATTGATTGGCTTTGGTCAGATCGCCAGAAGGGTGGCACGTATTACTCATTTCGGTTTTGAGATGCCCGTTTTGGCTTATGATCCGTATGTCAGTGCTGAAGAGATGGCAAAAGTAGAGGTACAAAAAGTAGAAGAGCTAGAGCAATTGTTATCTCAATCTGATATCGTTTCCATTCATACCGTACTTAATTCCTCAACCGTAAACATGATAGGGGCAGAACAGTTGAGTGTTATGAAGCCTTCGGCACTCTTAATCAATGTCTCACGGGGTGGAATTATTGACGAAGAAGCCTTATTGATGGCATTATTGGAACATCAGATTGGTGGGGCTGCACTAGATGTCTATTCAAAAGAACCCCTAGACATCACCACTCATCCGATTATTTCACCAATGGCGAGTATGGAGAATGTGTTGCTATCTTCACATCTTGCTTGGTATACAGTCGAAGCGGGTGAGCGATTGCAAAAAAAAGTCGGTCAAAGATGTATCGACATCATCAGGGAGAAAATTAGATGACTTATCAAGAATCAGAATATGTAGAATTGACGGTACCAAAAGGGATGTATGATCTCAATGTTGGTCAACCGTCTCCGCAGTTATTACCCCTAGAACTGTTGTATTCGGCGGACAGAACCCATATCAAAGACCCGACTTTTTTACAGTACAGCACCGAGCAAGGGTATCTGTCTTTCCGAAGGGAGCTAGCCACTTTTTTATCAGTGGAAACGGGCGACAGCATCGTAGCCAATGAGTTACTCATCACAGCCGGAAATTCTTCGGCTATTCATCTCATAGGTACCAAAATTGCTGCCACCCACATCACTCGCCCGCTGGCATTGGTTGAATCGCCCACATACCAATGGGCGGTAAATATTCTGGAAGTCTGTGGGTTTGAAATCAGGACAATTCCCGTTGACAAAGATGGGATCGTAGTCGAGGAGATTGAACGGCTATTGCTCGATGAAAAATTACGACCAGCACTCGTTTTTACGATCCCTTCCTACCAAAATCCGACCGGTGTAAGCTTGCACGCTGAACGACGGCAAAAGCTGATTCAATTAGCGGACAGCTATGGCTTTTACATCCTCGCTGATGAAGCCTATCAACTTCTCAGCTTCCCTGCAACACAAACGGATTCGGCCTTGGCAACCGAAGACACCACAGAAAGAGGCGTTGTTTTCACGATCGGGACATTCAGCAAAATATTTGCCCCCGCCATCCGCTTGGGCTGGGTTCAGGCCCCACCGCGCTTGATTCAGTGGCTGGTAGAGCATCCTTTGCTTGTCAGTGGTGGCGGCATGAACTCGGTGATGGCGGGATGGATCGAGCCGTTACTGAAAAGTGGATCGATGCGAAATCATCTTAAGGATTTACGCCAAGAACTCTTCTTGCGCTATCAGCATTTATCGCGTGCGGTTGGGGAGCATCTGCCAGAAGTCCAAGTGATAACGAAACCTAGCGGCGGATATTACGTTTGGTGCCAATTACCTGATCAGATGGACAGCTCGGCTCTTTATGAATTAGCCACACAAAAGTATAAAGTCAGTTTTCGACCAGGCACAAAATGCAATACGTCTCCTGACTATTTGCGTCTCTGCTTCGCTTACCATACCCCAGCAGAAATAGACAAAGCAATTGAATTGCTCGCGTTGGCGTACGAGGAATATACCAAGAGCTTGTAAGAGGATATTCTAGAAGATGGAACGATTACTAAACAAACAACGTATTCTCAACATCATGCAGAGCAACGATGTTGATGTACTCATGGCGACGATACCCGAAAACGTTTTGTATGCGAGCGGCTTTCGCAGCCTGAGTCAATGGCTAATTCGCGGACGCAAGACACCAGTCGTCGTCGTGCTGAATACCAACGGTGATCTGACACTCGTCGCCCCAGCGGGCGAATTAGACCGGGCTGCCTGTAACCCACCCGCTGTTGACCGCATCATCGCCTTTGACACAGTAACAATCGAGCCGGGGCATGAGGCTATTTGGTTGTCGGAAGATCGTCGTTATGCGGAAATCGCGCTTAGTGCTGGACGACCCGCCGGGCTATGGGAAGCACTCTCTATGCTAGACTTACAGAACGCGTCCTGCGTAGCGATTGATGATCCCGACTTGGCGGCGGCTTACCGCGAGCATTACAGCACCAACGTGATTGATGGGCGTCCTTTCTGGCAAGAGAGCCGCCTGATTAAAACACCTGCCGAGCTAGTACGCATGCGCCGAGCGGTAGAAATCACGGAACATGCGCTCCAGCATTCGATGGCAGCCGTGCGGGTGGGCATGTCAGAAAGAGAGTTGGGGGCCATTTTCGAGGCTGCCCTTTTAGAAGCGGGTGGACAACCCTATCTCACCGTCATCGGTGGTGGCACATTCGGTGCTTACCCCAATCATGTGCCGGGTGACTATCGTATCAAAGCGGGGGACCTCATTCGCTGGGACGTGGGCTGTGAATATAACGGCTATGTGGCCGACATCGCCCGCACTGCTTGCGTGGGTGATCCAAATGAATTGCAATCCCGACGCTGGCAAGCCGTACTAGCAGGACAAGTGGCCGCATTGGAAGCCATCCAGCCGGGTGTTCCGGCGTCCGAGATTTATCGCATCGGCATGGATGCTGCCCGCAATGCCGGGCTACCCGAAATTAAGCGTAAGCACATTGGGCACGGAATTGGCATCGACATGTACGAACCGCCCTCCATCAGCCCCCACGAGACGTTAATTTTGCAGCCGGGAATGGTCTTTGAACTGGAGGTGCTGTTCTATGAGTTTGGCTTTGGCAGTACACAAGTAGAGGACACCATCCACATCACCCCGGATGGATACGAATGTTTCACCACTTTACCACATGAATTGTTTATTGTAGGAAATTAACCGATGGCTCGAAATCGAGGACGTATCGGGATCATTGTCCCATCGTCGAACACCAACCTTGAACCAGATTGTGCCTTGCTCACCCCACCAGGAATTACCCTCCACTTCACACGAGTTGGCGGCTACGACGTGGATGGCATCCCGGATGGAGAAGAAATGCGGCACTTTGCCTCGCAATCGCTTTCGGCTGCGCTCGACCTGTTAACCCCTGCGGATGTTGACTTCATCGCTTATGGGTGTACTTCGGCGACATTGGCGAGCGGTCCCGAATTTGACCAACGCTTCCAGGCTGAGATAACGGCCAAAACCGGCCTACCGGCTGTGACGGCTGCTGGCGCTCTTGTAGAGGCGCTCTCAACGCTAGAAGTCTCCCGCATCGCCTTTACCTCTCCATACGTCGCTCAACTTAATTTAGAATCGATTGCATTTCTTTCTGAGTGTGGCATTGAGGTCGTGAATCATGTTGGTGTGGGCCGCGATATTTCGAGCCGCGAGCAAGGGTTGCTCACGCCAGACGACGCCTACGAGCTTGGCCGACGGGCTGACCATTCGCAAGCCGAGGCGCTCGTGATCTCTTGCACGGACTTTCGTGCGCTCGAAGCACTGACAGCGCTTGAGCGTGACTTGGACAAACCGGTCGTGACCAGCAACCAAGCACTCATGTACGCTAGCTGTGTGCGGCTCGGCCTCGATACCTCCGCCATCAAAGCCGGCGGCCGCCTGTTTGTCGAACACTCGCCCAAGGCACGCGATTAACGCGATCAAAAGGTGCTGGGCACTTTTCTGTGAGTGCTTGGCACCATTTCTTGGCATATTAACTGACTTACCTTAAGGGATTTTAAGATGTTTTTAACTATTATTGCGATTACGGGCGCAACCGTTCTGGCGGCTGGAGCCAAAGTATATCAAGATAAGAAAAGAGAGAGAGACACGCCGTGTACGGTGGCTGCCGAAAGGATGAGCAAGAACAGATTGGCCAAGCTACCTTATGGCAACAAGCCGCTGCCCATATTGAGCCGCCCCGTCACGGCGATCCGTGAGTTTAAGCGCGATAAAATCAACCCTTTTTTTGGCCGTCGTCACGAGCAACTATCAGAAATATCTCAAGCTGAAGATGTGAACGAAACGAGTGAGGCTGAGAAAAAAATGGACCGCTATTTGACCATTTCGGTGGCTTGTTTTGGTCTGACAACGGTTGGAAGCTTGGTCTATCCGCCACTCTTGTTGTTCAGTGTGCCGGGTCTTGTTTATCTGACCAGTTTCTTTTTCAAAAGGTCTTACGATTTGATCCGTCAGGAAGGCAAAGTCGCCGTCGCGCTGGTTGATTCCCTCAGCTTTGGTGGCACACTGATTACAGGTCATTATTTTGCTTGTTCGTTGGCATACACTCTCTTTTACTTTTCGCGCAAACTGCTGATCAAAACGGAGGATCATTCCCAAAAAAGCCTGCAAAATATATTCGGTCATAAACCAGCCTTGATCTGGGTTCAGCAAGGCGACGTAGAGATTGAGATTGCCTTCGATAGCTTGCAAATTGGTGATTTTGCGGTGATACAGGCGGGCCAAACCATCCCAGTAGACGGCACAATTACCAGTGGGGCGGCCAATATTGACCAGCGCACTCTAACTGGTGAATCACAACCTGTCGAAAAAGAAGTGGGCGATCCCGTCTTTGCTTCGACGCTGGTGCTATCGGGCAAAATCTATATCCAAGTCGAAAAAGCCGGCTCTGATACGGTAGCGGCTCAGATTGGCGACATCTTAAATCGAACGGCTGATTTCAAGTCGAATGTCCTATCGCGGGGTGAGAAAATTATTGAGCATGGGGCGATGCCGACGCTCGCTATCTCAGCGTTGGCCCTTCCTATTTTGGGTACCCAAAGCGCCTTGGCCACCCTCTATACCGCGTTTGGCTATCACATGAGAAGCGCGGCACCGATTAGTGTGCTCAACTTTCTCAACATGGCCTCTGAAAATGGCATTCTGATCAAAGATGGGCGCTCCTTGGAATTACTATCGGAGGTAGACACCTTCGTCTTCGACAAAACGGGCACCCTCACCCAGAATGAACCGCATGTGGGCACCATTTACACTTGTCATGGGAGTGACGAAAACGAGTTATTAACTTACGCGGCAGCGGCTGAAGACAAACAAACCCACCCCATTGCGCTGGCGATTCAGAAAGAAGCTGACAACCGGAAATTGAATGTGCCACCAATTGGTGAAGCCAAAGTAGAACTGGGATATGGTATCAAAGTGCGAACTCTAGCAAGCGATGAGGAAGAAGATAAGTTGATTCGCGTGGGAAGTGGCCGTTTTATGGTCATGGAAAGCGTCACCATTCCAAATGAGTATCAACAGATAGAAGAAAAGGCTCACGAAAATGGCCATTCCCTCGTCTACGTCGCCATTGATGAGCAACTTGGCGGTGCAATAGAACTGCTGCCCACCATTCGCCCCGAAGCCAAACAGATAATCAGTGACTTACACCAGCGCAAGATTAAGGTCGTCATTATTTCGGGTGATCATGAAAAGCCAACCAAAAAGCTGGCCCTTAAACTCGGTATCGACCATTACTTTGCTGAAACCCTACCACAAAATAAAGCCGATATTGTCGAGCAACTACAAAACGATGGCAAATCGGTCTGCTTCGTTGGTGATGGGATAAATGATTCTATCGCTCTGAAAAAAGCCAATGTTTCCGTCTCTTTACGTGGCGCCAGTACTGCTGCCACCGACACCGCATCCATTATCCTGATGGATGAAAGCCTGAAACAACTCGTGCCCCTACTTAACCTCGCCTCTGATCTTGACGCCAATCTCTCTAACAGTGTCGTCCTGACAGTCGTACCAGGCATCATCTGCGCGGGCGGCGTTTTTTTCTTCCATCTAGGGCTAGTCTCCTCCATCATCTGGTGTAACGTCGCCTTAGTCGCCAGCATCTCGAACGCGATGCTACCGCTGATTAAACCAAAGAAGGCTCCCTTTTTGGTGGAATAGCCTCAATAGAAACGAAATGTCTCAGTTTAAACAACATATACTCCACGCTGGCTGGTTTTAGGATTTTTATAGAATAATTTTGAGTCCAAACCTTTAGGTTTGCAAGCCTTACGGCTTTCACGAAAAAATAAGAAAACTTAACCGCGCCAAGTATAACTATAAGCTCAACGTTAAGAAATAGATCAAGTTGAATGTGAATAGGTGAAACTTATGGTAATGTGAAAGGAATATCCGTTTCACAATTCACAATTGATTTGAATTAATATTCTTATGCAACCCCTTTGGGGTTGTGGCGGTTGGTTCGTTATTTTCCCCAAGTTTCACCAGTGGCTCTTAACATTTTATGCCTTCGGGGTTGTTTTAGCACGTCTCCGACACCTTTTCCACCTGTTTTCCTTTATAAATTAACATTCAACCCATTCTTGGTGGTTTTGGCACGTTTCCGACACCTTTTCCACCGATTGCTGCGGCTATTCACATTCAACCCCTTCGGGGTGGTTTTGGCACCACTGCCATTAAGTTAAGCAACAAAACACTTACAAAAAGTATCAATAATGAAGCGCAACAGAGGGCCATAACTTAATTTTAAAACTATTTTATGGCCATAAAAATCTAAAAATAAAAAAACTCGCCAAAAAATATAAGGTAGGCTGGGCAAACCTGGTTTGCCCACTGACGAGTTGGAATTTGGAAACGAAAAAGTGCGTAGGACGCACCCTACGCTTGCTGTTCACTTTTCATAAATACGATAAGTGGAAAACGTCAACATGGCCCCCAATTGACGAGGGTTGCTCCCCAATCCGGTTTTGTCGAAAGCTTAT
>QNER01000181.1 GCA_003646175.1 Candidatus Parabeggiatoa sp. nov. 1 | reverse complement strand
TTAGCTATTAGCCTTGGGATTTATCCCAAGACTTAAAGAAGCAGAGTGCGTAACATCAGTTATTTAGTCAAAAATATCATTGTAATAACCAGTGCTATTGTTTTAGTGATACATACGCCACAAAAAAAGCGTGAGCTAACGGCTTGAACACTTTTTTGTCCTGTACATAGATCTATATCTGCCATTCATAATTCGTTATTCGTGAATTGCATTGCGTTCAACCAATTATTAAATATATAACGGCCGTTGATAATTCGTTATTCGTGAATTGCATTGCATTCAACAAAAAAAATATAACGGCCGTTGATAATTCGTTATTCGTGAATTGCGTTGCGTTCAACACTTAAATACTCGGTCCATTCACTAATGGCACGCACGATAGAAATTTTGGTTGTGCAAGAACAGCCAGGTGCGTTGCCCCTGGGATTTAATAACTCAAGTTACGCACTCAGCTTCCACAAGCCTTGTTGGGATAAATCCCAAGGCTAATAGCTAAGGTCAGCTAAAGCCGACTTGCATGAGATTTTCAGTCACCTTTAGGTGACTTTCGCTTTTAGCCTTGGGCTTTAGCCCTAGGCTTGGAAATTCAGTGCGTAACATCAGTTAGTTAGATGTTTGAGTGCGTGAGTTAGGACACATTGCCTTGATTTCATTTTCTTTGTATTGAAATTTTTTTGCTGACTTCAGTACCAGTAAACGAGAACAAGCTGTTGGTTTGGTGATGTTTAAATTAACTGGTTTTAAATAAAGATCAATCATCTGCTTTAAAAAGTTTTTAGCAATGTTCTTTTCTTGCTCGGTTATTGCTATCTCAAACATCTTTTTTATAAGCTGCAAAGCGGGCTGGTTTTTTCTACTGGTGGTAGTCAAGGCTTGTGTTCGATTGATTTTTGTGCGCTTTTACAATAATATTCAAATTCTTTACGGGTTTGCTCACATTCATCAATCCTTGGCTTCACCGGTTTGTTCTTTTTAACTTCCGTCGCGTTGCTCACCAAATTTCTTTTTTTTCAACGGCTTAAAGTGTTAATGCACTTTCCTTCTGTGCGTTATTTTTTAAATGACGTTTTGCATGTTCAATCTCATCGATGGCCACCAAAACCTGTTCAGCATCGCGACGATTTTTGTAATCGGTAATTTTCATAGGTGGATGGCCTTTATAAAACTTTAACACTCGAATTTCCGCCCAATGTCTAGCATCTTCGAGATTATTACGTTTCAATGCAGCCTTAGCTTGATCCAACACAGCGGTCATTTGTGTTTGCTGTAAAGTTACAAGAGACGGTAATCCCAATATCACATAACCAACCAAAAATAATCCTACCAACCCCCCCACTGGAAGTGCGGTGGGTAATATTGAATTTATGAGTGATTCTGGTTCATCTTCTTTTGTATCTGGCTTTCTTTGGGGTTGAGAATTTATCTCTTGGGTTGCTTTTTTTATCTCATCAGGGTGCAGGGCTATTTCTGTGTCTTTTAATCGTACATGTACACCTTTTTTGACTTGTTCATAGTTCTTACGATCCTTACTCTCCATATCATACCGTTTAAAGGATATGTCATGAAAGTTTTTAAATAATTCGACTTTTTCCTGAGGGACAACAAAAATTTTTGTAGTGCCAATTCTGTTGTTTTTCGCTTTCTCTACTTCCCCCTCATCCCATTTACTGTTAGATACGAGAAACACTCTATAGTTAGAAGGCACGGAAAGCCCATCATGAAGTTGCAATATAGTTTGCTCTGGGGCAACAGATTTTTCAGATGTGTAGGGGATAAGTATTATCGTGTACACCATTATTTAGACCCACAGGTAGTCCTGTACATGTAGTGATTTGACGGATACTCTCCCTCAGAGGGAGAGTAGGAGTGACAATATCATCACTACTTTTACTGAACTACCAAAAAAAATACCAAAAAAATGTTTAGTTGTTTACAACACTACGATGAGCATCTAATAAACGTTTAAAACTTGTTTCAAAATTCTTGTAAACAGACTCCTTATAAAACCAGTTAATCAATTCATCTGATCTGCTGTATGTACCTTCAGTATAAGATTCCAACACCTTTAGATGGTGAGTTATTGGAACGACATTCCGTGGACAACTCTTATATTCGTCTGCATACTTACCAAGCAAATCTAGAAAAACTCTATTATCATGTATGTCTTGAACATAAACATCCTTTTTGTCAGGTTTTAACTTCTCAAAATTTTCTAGTAGTCCTTGAAAGTCAATCATTTGCCCCGCAGGTTGGTCCCTTAAATTCCGTAGCTCTGGTACTTCTGAGTCTCTTGGAAATATTTGTTGAAAGAGATTAGCCGCACGGGAAGCTCTTATCACCGTGGTAGTGTTAAAAACATGAACAAACGGGTTGATGCATTGATCATTGACACAACTCTGCATTGTTTCAGCAATCTGACGCAATCTTTCGTCAGCAACATTACCATTTCCATCTTCTAAAATGAAACCTCTTTCCAATGAAAGAAGATTCAACAAATTGTCAAGTTGTCTAAACACCCATATAAACCAAACAAAAAATTGTTCGTCTTGGTTCTGAAAGATATCAAATCTCCCATAAACTTCAGAATCATCTGAAAAAACATTACAGAAATGGAAATTGGTATCAACGATAACAGTACCAGGTTGAAGTTGAAATTTCTTAGCTATGGCAGGCACAGAATCTTTTATTTTACACAGAAAGTTGAAAAATTCATCTGCACCACATAACATTTTAAATGGATCTTGAGGCCAAGCAAGAATATATTTCATGTCACAGAAATCGACTTTATAACACACCAAGTCAAAACGTTTTTCTCCACACCCAGCTTCTATTAACGTTTCTAAGTTTTGCTTTTCTCCTCCCGCGCTAATCAGTTTTTGGAAATCAGAATTCATGCCATTTAGATCAATAGCAAAAGTTGATCTGGTGTTGTTATCCTTTAAATAATATGTGAGAAGCATCAAAGACAAAATAGTCTTTCCCACTCCTCCTTTACTACTCGTAATGATATGCCACTCCATTGCAGACATCCTCTATTTGATTAACCTAGTTCATCAATTACAATCAACATCATCAGAAAATGATGAAAATGACTGAAAAATAGGAAGGTTAACCTTATCAGTTTTCAGTTGTTCCTGGTTTTTGTCAGTGATTGAGTATAAATCATTATATAATTTATTAAATTTACAAAAATTATCTACAGCACGGTATTGTGAGCGCAACTTTAGTCTCTCTGTCTCATCAACATAGGGAGAAACTATTTCTATAGATCTTTCTATAAAATTAACTGCGTTATTGGTATAACTGCTTTTTATGTAATATGAAGTGAAAAATATCATTCCCACCACACTTGCAACAATCAAACTGACATTCTTAATATCTATTGGAATCCTATGCCATAAATGTTTTTTGGTTGGAAATTCTCCATCACCAGGAGGTGGTAGCTGGTTGTTGGGGTTCATTTTCGTTTTCCAAAGAAACCCGCCCAAAATTTTAAGAATTGGCACCAAAAGAATAAACATAACGACTAGATATAGCAACCCAAAGAAAGGTATTTGACCACTAATACCTTTACCTATATCAGAATGTAAGAAATCAATATAGGACGACTGAGAAAATAATGTGACCACCGATACCAAAACTTGTAATAAGAAGTTCAATATAGATTCACCAAATGAAGCCCATATGCTTGTGAACAGCGCGCCCAAAATAACAAATTCAAGTGGATGATCATTAAAGTATTGATTTATTTTGTTCATAAATTAATTTTTGTTGGTTCACACACAACAACGTGATGGGAAACGTATGAAAGCCTATAGGAATCAAGCTTTAATGCTAAAGGGCGACTTGATGTTTACCGCCTAAAGGCTCAATTCCTAACCACCTATCGAACTAAAGTTGCACATCGCGTTACACCTATCGTTCAATAACGATGTTTGGCAGGGTTGTCGCTTTTTGGAAGCATCAAATGGCAACTTAAAATGTTTGCACCATCCCCCACTGCTTATAATGCATAATGTAAATACAAGGTTAAGTATAACTCAATCAAACGCACAACACTATTTGTTGTTTTTATACAACACAACCGTGTACGAATAAATCAACCGCAACAGGATGCCATAATCCACCAGCAATGACAAGCATTTTGTGATCATTATTTCACAGTACCGGCGGGATCCCAAGAGAATAAAGGGGCAGTCCCTTTGTGCATAGTGCTGTCCCATGAAAATGTGCACACTTCAAATCCCAGTTTGAAATGAGGGTTCAATATTTTCATTGATTTCAAATACACCACTATACTTAGGAATGTGCATGAAATAATTTGGGCAACCATAAAGGATTGCCCCTACGTTTTGCTATGATTTGTAGGGGCAATCCCTTGTGGTTGCCCTAAAGTTGACTAAGTTGTTTCATGCACGTTCCTTAGTCCAGAAAAATTTTATTCCCCCTCAGGTAAAAACCTTCGAGGTTTGGCAAACCTTGAAGATTTGGCGCGAAATTGCCCTCCACACCACACTCAATGAGGCAAGAGAGCCAAGAAATCCGATTTTTTGGAAAAATCGGATTTATCAATGGTTATGAATCTCGCATAGTATAACCCAACGGGCACTGTTGTGTTAGTACTCTGTCAATGTTCTATTGACCGGTAGCAGGAGTCCAAGATTTATCTTGGAACTTTCCTTCCTTCCGTTTGGACTCCTGAGTCAACTATTTTACCCGTCAAAACCAAGTTGACAGGGTACTAGAGTGAAAGCCAAAAAACAGTGATTAGGGTGAAGCGGTTAAATCAAATACCAGTTGTAGCAAAAGTTTTTATGCACAAAAACTTTGCCACGACTACAATTCTATACACACACAGGACACAGAGTTACACAGAGTTACACAAGAGTTTGTTAATTTTTAATTAAAATTCAAAGACTTATTTTATAGCTATCCAAATTAAAAAAGCTCACAATGACGGTGGTAAGTATAAAAAGAAACTCATTTCCGCCCTGCTAAAACACTGCACAGGCCTAAACCTTGTCCCCGCAGTGTTATTGCTGTGAACTGCGGGGACAAAGTTTCTGGCAGAAACTTGGTATATCAAAGGTAGACCTTGATCATCGTTTCGACAATATCAGGGCTTCGCTAGTTGGCAACCGGCGAAACCACGTTTTCTGTCGCTTCGATAATTTAAACGTTACGGACGGGGTTGCAAACTGGGGTGTTAAATCTGACGTGGTTTTGCTCAGTTTTTTTCACCAAACGATTGTTCCATTATAAATCTCACAGTAGCTCGATATTTGAAATCCGATTTTGGGGAAAAATCGGCTTTCCCGCCGTGATGAGATTAAACTCGATGTTCAAGTTTTTGATGTTATTTGGCTTAAAGCAATCAATTTTTGGGTTTTTGAAATGCCACTTATTGATTTTTAAGAATAATTATTTTTAAGCACCAAAATAATATTTATTTTTAAATCAATGATTTACCAAAAACTTGATCATCTAGTTAAAGATTCTTGAAGAAAGCGAGTGGGTTCTCCTGAAACTCGCTATTAAAAGCCTTTGTCATTGACAATCTCCTCATCTCTCTTATATTAGTGCTTAAAATCGCGTGCTAAATCTGAACACGTTGAAAATATTTATTTACAGTTAGCATTAAACACCAAAACCACAAAATTAAAGCCAATCAAAAAATGAAATTTTGACAAACAATAATTAGTTGTACTATAATTTGCCTTACTTCAACTGATAGATTAGCTTCAAAATCCTTGTCGTTACAGACATTACCGATTAAAAAGGTAATAACAAAGGTGATAGATGGTTTATTACCCAAGGGAGCTTACTCCTTAAGTTTAACACCAAAACCCGTTTTTGTGGTTTTGGCGTTTTAAAGTAAGAGTTATAACCAAAGTTCAATAAAATAACATCACTAAAACATCACTAAAACATTGGTACTGAGTGCTACGCGCATATCCATACCCGCCTCAATAGTTTAAGGGTAATTCGTCATTAATAATTCCGTTATCTTACCTCTTTTAGTGCTAACACTATTTATCATTCGGTTGGCGGAGACAGTCTGAATGCGAAAACCGGCGTATTGTGTTTCAAAAAAATTATCCGTTTTATCAACATTTTTAGGATCAGAGTTGCTGAGCATTAACTTGATCCCTTTGGCATTTAAGATATTAAAAGTCTTGGCTAACCGGATTTGTGCTTGATCATCAAAGCTGGTTTTACTATAGCTTGTAAAAGCGGAAGTTTTACTCAGGGGGCGATAAGGGGGATCGAAATAGACAAAGGAATCTGCCGTGGTGATAACTTTTTCCAACTGGCTAAAATCAGCCACTTTTAAATCGACACGTTGCAACAGTTTTGACACGTTAATTAAATTAGATTTATCTAAAATGGTCGGATTTTTATAGTTGCCAGATGGCACATTAAAGCCGCCGTTTTTATTCAGTCTGAATAATCCGTTAAAGCAGGTTTTATTTAAAAAAATCATCTGGGCGGCGCGAAGTATCCAATCTGGTGATAGATTTTTGTCATGGATATGAAAACGACTGTGGTTGTATTCCTCTCTGATTTGAAAGAAATAGGCTTTTCGTTTATCGTTATCTAAACCACTATATTTTTGTTGATAAGCCTGTAATAACTCAATCAGAGTTTCCACTTCGTTTTGAATCACTTGGTAAACCAAGATTAATTCTTCATTAATATCAGATAAATAAAAATTTTCCACTGGATAAGAATTGATAATATCAAAAAAAACCGCGCCGCCACCCAAGAAAGGCTCATAGTAATTTTTTATGAAGCCGAGTTCTAACTCTTTAGGATATTTCACTCTCAGTTGTTTGAGCAGTTGAGATTTGCCGCCGGCCCATTTAATAAATGGTTTTGCTTTCATTATCAGTTATATAGTGCAACTTCTTTCCGGATGTGACGGATTGATAATATATAGTACAACTTCTTTCCGGATGTGACGGATTGTGATTGATATAGATTTTCAGAAAAATAAACGAAACGGATGCTATCCCTTCTTAGGGATAGTATCCGTTAACCTCGATGATTGTGATTGATAACAATAAAAAAATCCGAAAAATTCGTCAATCCGCTGTACTTGATAACTACCACGTTTCCTACAATTCGCGCTCACTTCTTACCCAGTAATGCCAGTCCCCTATCGCTTGCTGAGTTTCGTCATCCCCGTCAATCGGCTCTATCTGAGCCAGTGGGATGCTCAGTACATCATCCTCATAGTAAATCTCAACAAACATCTCGTGCATACAATCTTCTTCATCAGCCATCCCAATCGCCTCGACGATTTGTTCGAATTTGATTGGCGATGTTTTCCTTTTGGTGATGCACTTGGCTTTAAAGGGGAAAGTTATCGTATCCTGTAGATAATAAAACCAGCCCATCGCTTGCTCTTCCGCCTCGTGGGCATCCACAATAATTTCCATAGAAATGCGTTCTTCTATGCTTTCATCTGTTTCTATTGACATAAATTACCTAACCTCGCATGATTGATTTCCATAAACTGCCATAATATTTTGCAATTCTTGCAAAAGTTTCCTCTGCTGTGCGGCACTCAAGTGCCGGGCAGCATCAATGATTTGCCCTTGTTCAAGCTGTTGAATAACGTGGTTGACTGATCGGCAACCTTGCCCACAAATTTGTTCTAGGCATGAATCGATCTGTTTATCGTTTGTCATGGGTGAACATTGGTAATGGGTAATATAGTTTTTCAGAAAAATAATGTAACGAAACGGATGCTATCCCTCGATGGGATAGTATCCGTTAATTTTTTTGAATAAATTTTGAATCCTAAACTTTTAAACTATTATGGAAATAACGCACCCAATCCAAAAACCATGGGCTTCCCCAAAATCCGTTATAACCATATTTTATTTTTGGGTAGTCCTAAACATGTCGTGAGTTTACGGATGCTATCCCTTGCCGGGATAGTATCCGTTTGAACACCATCACGACTGGAACAGGACTACCTATTTTTGTTGTGCCAGAACAGCCAGGGGCAACGCCCCTGGAACTCAAACAGCTGCGTAACCCCGAAAGTGATACATACGCCACAACCAGCGATAGCATCACGGATTCATCAACTTTGGTCCTGTACATAGACATAGAATATAATAGCAGCTTTGACAATTCGTCATTAGCGAATAGATGAATTCATATTACTGTTTATCTCCGTCAGTCATAGGACGATATATCGGCACTCATTTGGGGAAACTGTAGCCCAATTTGCGTAATGCACTGCGAAACCGTGTTTCAGATTCAACAGGTATGATCAAATATCGATCCCCTGCCAGTAAACAATAAGGCTTTGTCCGTGCATCATTAGCAATTAAGATCGCTAAAGTAGCCTCAGCACATTCAATCAGACGAGCAGTACCTTTATCTTGTAAACGGCAGCTGCGATAGTTGATATCAGTTAACAACTGTGCCACGGTTTTTGGTAACTTTTGTCCACTCCGTGCTTCTAAGAATTCTTGTAGATTAGATATTTTACTACCCGCTTCCAGTGCCGACAACAAGCGGTTTTGCTCCAGTTTCCACACAGCATCGGAAATTTTCTTGGCATAACTATCCAACAAAAAAGTATCGGCTGGGTTCAGAGAGTTTCCAGTCACCACGATTTCCAAGTTAGGCAAGACTTTGAGTACCGGTTTGGTTTCTAAAGGTGCCGGCGCGTATTTGCTTTCCAGTCCCAAGCAATAAGTACCTAACGGATTCAAGCGGAAATATAATAATCCATCATAGCGGCTGATAAAAACCATATCATCCGTACCCCAAAGTTCACCGTAGTCTTCACGCGCGCCATGAGGTGAAATGTAGGCAATATCAATCAAACCTAAAGTAGCGGCATATTCAAACAATAAACAAAGGCTATAACGCGCTTCGAGAATATGCCAGCCACCAAAACCGCCATAACCTAAATTTCCGTGATTTGGATCAGAAATATACAAATGTCCCGGATCGCGGGTAACTTCAAATGTGGCTGTCGCTTGCATCTGACAAAAGAACTCATCAATGTCAATCCATTTGCCGGGCGGACAACTGGTTAATGCTTCATTAATCACCTGCCGCCGTCCTGCTACCGCGGTTAGCCCGCGTTTACCTTTGCCAGTTTGCCCTTTGATACAGTCAACACGCCTAAGTTCATCTATCAAAGTTGTTTTAAGCCAACGCTTCCACAGGCTAACAATGGTTTTTTCGGGGAGCACGCTTAAGGCTTTTTGCCCACTTTTAGTGAGTTGCAAACGTTTACCGCTTAATTCTGCCAGTCCACCGGCTTGCACCAACAAAGCCCAAGCAAACGGTTTGATCGGCACAATTCCCTCATCTTTGCTCTCTTCTTCGTAGAAATCACCCCCCAATAGTATCGGATTCATCGCTTTTATGCCAACTGCCGTGGGAAAACGGGTTTTATCACTGACGGTTAACTTGCCGGCTTCGATTAACCGTAAGACGGCCTGTAGTTCATGACAAGCCGCTCGTTCGGTTTCACAAAGGACAACCGGGATTTTGATGTCAAGGGTTTGGTATTTCTTAGTCTTTTCATCCCAAACTTGCCAAGACTGCTCCAATATTGTGGGAATATCATCTTGGGTAGCCAATGTTGCGGTCTTTGGTTTGGGCACAAAGGCTTTAAATGCCCGTTTTAGATCATCGGGCATCACTTCATTATAGAAAAACAAAGCCAATAGTGTATGAGTCCACGAGTATCGGCCTTCTTCGCGTTCCTCCCAATTTGGTGCTTCACCATATTTTGCTAGAAATTGCTCCGGATGGTAAAACGAATCGGTGCTATGAACGGTTTCCGCAACAGCGGCTTGTTGGAGTTTATCTAATTTTTTCCAAAGGGCACGCAGTTGACTTTTTTGGAGATACGGTAAAATGAATTCCACCAAATCAGCTTTTCGATTCGGCTTTTGCGCTGCGCTCACAAGAGGAGCAAGTTTTTTGAGGCTTTCTACAGTTTGGCTTTGCAATGCGCCTTTAACCGTAGGAAGGTTTTGACGTTCTTTTGTATAACTCATTGAATTGAACCTATCAATTTAAAATGCAATAACGACAAGGATTGTAGATAAGAAGAAATTTAGGTGCTTCCAACAAATAATCCACAACACACCCTTGCATCCCTTCTATCGATGGGACTTTTCCGTTAAATGAATACCACATCACAAATCATTTAGGATATCTATAACTTAACATCTATCAGTTTCACAACGTCTCATATAGTTTTTCAGATAAATAAAATAATTTCGGTTAAAAATATTCAAGAACAAACGTCTATGATACAACAACACTTTGAATATTATTTCACTTGATGTTCAAGTTTTTGAGGTTATTTAGCTTTGCGGCAATCAATTTTTGAGTGTTTAGACATGCAACTCATTGATTTTTTATAAATAAGTTTTTTAAGCACAAAATTTTTTTGAACTCAACGATTTACAAAAAACGTAACTACTCAGCCCTGAAAGGGCGCTTTATTAAAGCCCAGGGCAGCGCCCTGGGAACTCGATGCTCAAGCAGAGCGGATCGGCGTTTTGAAGTTTTTTAAGCGCCAAAATTTTTTGAACTCAACGATTTACAAAAAACGTAACTACTCAGCCCTGAAAGGGCGCTTTATTAAAGCCCAGGGCAGCGCCCTGGGAACTCGATGAACAAG
>QNER01000180.1 GCA_003646175.1 Candidatus Parabeggiatoa sp. nov. 1 | reverse complement strand
ATCAAAAAGGGGGTGTTACCGGTACTTTTCGCTGCTTACTATTTGACTTATCAACGGGAGCTGGCTTTGTATGAAGATGGCGTATTTTGTCCCACCCTGATTTTTGAGCATTTAGAATTACTGGCTAAACGTCCAGAAAAATTTACCGTGGAACGCTATCAGATTGCTGGGATGCGTTTTGCAGTGTTTGAAAAATACTTGCAATCTATCATCGGCAAAGTGTGTTCACAAAAAACGACTTTACTTGACATCGTGCGCCCATTGGCAAAATTTATGAAAAGTCTCCCGGTGTACACGCAATACACCACCGCATTAAGTGCCGAAACCGTGGCGGTGCGTGAGGCGTTGATTCAGGCAAAAAGTCCGTCACAATTACTTTTTGTCCAATTACCAATGGCTTGTGGTTATAAATCCTTCAAAGTCGCAGATGTTGATAGCCGGCTATCTGAACAATTTATGAAAAAACTGATTCAGTGCTTGCGGGAACTCAAAAATGCCTATAGTCAATTGTTGGAACAGTTTAGTCGCCTGCTGTGTGAAGCACTCAAATTAGAACCAGGGCTTGATTTAAGCATCCTGCGTACTCAAATTAAAAATCGCTTCGGCAACTTAGAACAATACACAGTGGATAAAGAAGGTTTGGTTGCCTTTATTCGTCGTCTGCAAAATAAACAAGAAACGGATGAGGCTTGGTTAGAATCCATCGCCACCTTTTTAGGCAAGCTTCCCCCAAGCAAATGGCGAACAGAACACCGTCAACAAGCCGAATACCGCCTGGCTGAACTGAGCCATCGCCTGCACGATTTGGCAAAACTGCATAGTCAAACCATAGGCAAGTCCCATAAAAATGGTGTCAAAGCGGTACTGATTCGCACCGTGCGTCAAGAAAAAGAAGTTGAACAAATTGCTTATATTGAACCCAAGCATCAAGCGAAAATTAATGACACCGTCAAAAAAATCTATCCCACCTTAGATAAAATAGGTGATAATCAGTTGAAATTAGCGGTGCTTGCGGAGTTATTTGATAGATTGGGTAGTTAAACCAATTCTTAAATAAAAACTGGCATTGGAGTCCCAGATTTATCTTGGGCTAAAAAAAACCGCGATTAACTCAATAGGTTAAGTTTATTTAACCAACAACCCCTAAGGGGTTTTCAGGCTAAAGTTTCGCTTCGCGAAACTTTTGCCTTTCAGGCAAATGTTTTTCTAGAAAAACTTTTGCCTGAAAATGTGAATAGCCCCAGGTAAAACCTGGGGAACAAATCGAACCAATCAAAACAACCCATTGACGGCTTGGCGCATCCCTCCACATTTTTCCCAGGTTCCCTTAAGGCTATTCATATTCAACATACTTACGAGTTGGGATCGGTGGTTCTAGTCAAGCGGGAGCTTATCGGAAATCACCAAACTGAGACACTATTCTGATAAATTTTCCCCTGGTGGTTCCTGGGGCTATTCATATTCTGATAAATTTTCTCCAGGTTCCACCTAAAATGTTAAATTTGAAGTGATTCTGCTGTGAAGTTAAAAACGACACTCTTCCCATATCCCATCCCTAGGCTGCGACAGAAAACCGAAAGTCTGTGAAAAGCCGCTAATTACCCTTGTAATCATAAAGAGTTAATATATAAAAAAGTATTTATAATCAATAAATTATAGATAATTTATGATTAAACAAGTGTTGGTGAACTTATAATTGAAAAATAACGTCGAACTCACGTTAATAACTCTGTAAACCGACAGGAATTTTATCCAGCCGCAAAGCTCCTGGCTCTAATAAAATTGCACTGAAGGGCGATCAAACTCCAATAACCCCTGAAGGGGCGATATTAATAGAGTCAGGGGCTTTGCGGCTGGTTGATAGGTTTCAAAAACTTGAACATCGAGTATTAATATACGTTCAATTAGTTTTACCTTAAGTATTTTATTTCTCAAATCGCGTTCGCGGTAGTTCCTACAAACCAGTAGTGTATTAAAAATAAATGACTTATATAATGGGTAGCCCCCGCTTAGAGCGACAATTTGGTTAGAACTTTTGTCAGTCTTAGCTATTTGAATTGGGGGCAAAACTTGGTTATTAACTCAGAGCCCAAAGATTTTTAAGCTTGGGCATCTTTTAATTAACAATCAATCTATATTCTTTATTCATGATTCGAGATTCTTGATTAGAGATTATTAGAACTATGGTTTGAACACCTCCATTGGTTTGTGGAGACTACCGGACTTTAAGCAAATTTCAATGATTCAACCCATTTTACGGATGCTATCCCTTCTTAGGGATAGTATCCGTTCTAACAGGTTAAAGTTATTAACCTATTGAATTAAAAATAGATTTATACAGACTGCTTTGAAGACTATTTTTCTTAATTAGCTATATAACGTGGTTATTAGTCCATAAAAAAATGTTATGTCATTTAGCCCAAAGTCCAATATCCGATTTAGCGTGACTTTCAGCGATAACTGACTTTTAACCACATCTGTGAAAATTAATTATTTAGTTTTCAGTATGTTATCAAGAATATTAGCCCAATTGGTTTGTTACAAAAATCGAGGTTTAGCGTCTTATTAATATAAGGTAAATTAACGAAACGTAATTCACTATTTTCTTGAGAGTGGATTAGCGATGCGACTAATCCATCCTTCGTTACGATGTTTAAGCACACCGGTGGAATTTTTTTCAAGGTGCGGTGGCAAAACGTTGGGGAATGTCTGTCTATATTAGTAGGTAGTCCTTACAAACCAATGGAGGTTTTCAAACTGTAAAAATTGGTATCTACGCAAATGGTTTTTCGGAAAAAACTTTTGCGTAGAATGAAAATTGGGAATTGGGAATTGGGATTTAAACATGCTCAAGAAAAACAATATAGTTAATAAATCCTACTTGGAATAGTCTTCATAAACCAAGCGATGTCGATTAACTGCACCAAGTATCGGGTAGTAGGGCTTGGCAGGGCTGAACAATGTTTTTGAGGAAAAGTGATTGAGTTTGCCCACTCAGTCGTTTCACCTGCGAGTTTGCCGATTCTATTTTTTGTCTTTGGTAAAAACTTTCGACGTATTTATTTTAGATAACCCGGATGAGAGTTGTTGAAACATTTTATGTCAGTATAAAAATATTTATAAACAACACGAGCAATTTCGTTAGTAGCCCATTATGTAAAGTTATTGGTTGAGTTTTGAAAAAATTTCCAACCAATAAGAATAGGCTAAACCTTAATGGCGCGCACGATAGAAATTTTGGTTGTGCAAGAACAGCCAGGTAGTTACACTGGCTTTAATAATACGCACCAAAGGGGCTAAAAAGTTTTAAAGCCCCTTTGGTGCGAAATTAATATAGCCTAGGGCAACGCCCCTGGAACTTAATTCCTATCGTGCGTGCCATTAGGCTAAACCTGAATGATTTAAACTTGGCTCAAGTTATTAGTAAGAGTACAAGAGTACAACTTCTTTTCCGGATAGGGCCGCATTTTTTACCGGCTGATATCAAGTGGCTGTTTCTAAAACCTGAATGATTTAGCCAAGGAGCCGTTAGAGGATAGTACAACGGATACGCTTCATTCCCGGATAAAAACCAAGAGCCAACGAGCCGTTAGAAGAAAATCAAAAGTTCATAAAGGTTTTATGAAACTATATACTCTACTTTATAGTTAGTATTGGTTAATGACTAATACATAACTAATAACTGATGTTACGCATTAAGATTCCGTAATGTTTGCTACAGCGGGAATCCATAATCATAATTATTAACTGATGTTACGCATTAAGATTCCGTAATGGTATTAAATTGATGTGCGTAACATCAGCTAATAAGTGGTTTTGGGATTAGTTTGGCTGGACGGGATTTGCAAGACGAAAGTAACATTTTAGGACTGAAACGTGCGGACTCAGTTGCAAACAGAGTCCAGCATCCCTGTACGATTAAATTAAGCAACTTTCTTTTCGACAAACTCAAAGATGCGGTATCCCACCACTACCCATCCCACGCTTACTTGATAAAAAGGAGGTGATTAAAACTTTTAGGAGTCCAAACTTTAGTTTGTTAGGAGTCCAAACTTTAGTTTGGCTGAGTAACATAGCAAACGTTGGTGGGTGAATGCTATCGCCCTAAAGCGTTTTACCCTCGCTGAGGCCATGCGGACGCATGGGGACCACGCCAAAAAGCTTAAGGATTAATTTTGCGTATTCATCAAAAAATTGCCGTTGGCATGGACTAACTCCCCTCAAAAATATTCATTTATTTTAATAAACAAACTTTTCACTTGGTAGCGATAAGGTAAAAACGCACGACCATATTTTTTATAAAGCACTTTTATTAACTAAATGGAGGACATAACCATGTCCAACAAAAAAACACTGCCTGCACTCATAGCAGGGCCACTTGCACTCGGTATTTCATCCGTTGTACAGGCACAAACTCAAGACGTTGTCTTGTACACAACAAGCCACAACAAGCGCAACTGATATCCGCGTTGTACCGCTCGTGCAAGGAAGCATACCTGATTTAAGCACTGGTATAGATTTGACACTCTCTGTACCACCCCCCTGCGATAACGGTTTGGATTTTACCCAACCGGTCAAAGTTATACCCCTGAGCAATGTGGACTTTCTTGCCTTTTGGTGGAATTCGACGAACAACAACGCTTGCTATTCCCGATTGGTACCCGATGGTAACGGCTGTTTCACTGAAAATCATCTGGGTGCTTGGTATGGTGGTGCTACTTCAAATCAATGGTTCCCGTTACCCGCTGCTGATTTGAATGGTGACCAAAATGATGATTTGGTTCTTTTTACGCGGCCAGGTTCTGGCATGGAAAAAACTTATGAATACAAAGTGGCACTTGGGCAAGCGGATGGCAGTTTTGATTTCAGTGGTACCCCTACCACCTTTATAACAGGCATATGGACAGCTTTGGTGACTTTAGCTGATGCCGATGGTGATAGTCATGCTGACATTGTGTTTCACAGCTTCGCATCCGGTGGTAGTCATCCTACCGTTCTCAACATGCTGAAAGGACAGGGTGATGGTACCTTTGCAGCAAATCCACAACACTTGCTCAGTACCAGTCAGGGTCAAGGTAGTGAAGTAGCAGTCATCGCCAATTTTGATGCTGACAGTGCTTTTGATGTCTTTTTACCCCCTGATGACGACGTTAGCGATTTGGGGCAAGCCTACATTGCCTTTGGCCAAAGTGCAGGTCAATTTGGTGCCATTGAAGAGTCTATTGATTTTGCCCCTTCCAATGAAGGCGGGACATCTGACCAATTCCGTGCTTGGGCAAATGCTTGCGATCTCAATTTGGATGGTCATGTTGATCTGATTGCCCACGAAGCTTGGTGGGATACGTCGCGCACGACAAAAGTTTACTTGGGCGACGGTAATGGTCACTTTTCAGAACCGGGAGTCAAGTTATTTTCCACTCTCTATAGTGATGTAGATATACTAACCTGTGTATCCCACGCACAGGCGGTAATGGGCTGCACAGCGGTCACCGAAATTCCCCAACTGGAGTGCGAAGCTTTGGTGGCACTTTATACCAATACCGATGGTGCCAATTGGAATGACAGTCCCGGCAACAACTGGAATGTGACGGATACGCCATGTAGTTGGACGGGTGTCGATTGTAGCGCGGGGCATGTGACGACAATTGACCGAGACAATCAAAGCCTGAACGGCCCCATCCCGGCCGAGTTGGGCAACCTGAGCGAGTTGACGAGACTTTATTTGTTTGGGAACCGACATTACGACCAACAACAGGGCAAATACATCGGTTTTATCGGCTCTATCCCTACCGAGTTGGGCAACCTGAGCCAGTTGACGGAACTTGATTTATCAAGAAATCAACTGAGCGGCCCCATCCCTACCGAATTGGGAAATTTGAGCCAGTTGACCGAACTCCGGTTGGGCGACAACCAACTAAGTGGGCAGATTCCGAGCGAATTAGGCAATTTGACTAGCAACAAACACAGTCACCCCAACAAAGCTGGACTGAGCGGCCCTATCCCGACCGAGTTGGGAAATTTGAGCCTGTTGATTGAACTTGATTTGAGTTGGAATCAACTAAGCGGTTCATTCCCGACCCAACTTGGGAATCTGAACCTGTTGACGAAACTTGATTTGTCCTATAACTACCTAAGCGAGAATCTTCATACCAGATTGGGCAATTTGAGCCAGTTGACTGAACTCAGGTTGGGCTACAACCAACTAAGTGGGCAGATTCCAAGCGAATTGGGGAATTTGAGCCAGTTGACCGGCCTCTTTCTATCAGTAAACCAACTGAGTGGTTCCATCCCTACAGAGTTGAAAAATCTGAGCCAGCTGACAACGCTCTCTTTGTCTGTCAACCAACTAAGTGGGCCGGTTCCGAGCGAATTGGGAAATTTGAGCCAATTGACGGCTCTTAGGCTGGATCACAACCAACTGACTGACTCATTACCATTCAGTTTAATGAATCTCACTGACTTAAGATATTTTCGGTTCAATGAGACTAATTTGTGCGAACCAACAGAGACAGATTTTCAAATTTGGCTAGCAAGTATTGATAAATTGCAAAGCACAAGTGTGCTGTGTGCCTCGCTTTAAACATGCCACGATTCTGTCTGTAATGTTTCCACCGATGGCTCTGATACAACGGGAGACGGCTCATAAACTGACGGATTAACCCGTACCAACACGGTACCGGTTCGCGTTGAAGAGTCGTTAGCTGAAAAGTCGTTAGCTGAAATCAAATTTGACGGCCTGAAAGAATTCTACGATGTTGGCGAAACCCTTACGGTTAAGGTGGCCGAATCGCCGGGCGTGTCACGTTCTTATGGATAGCCGCGCAACAGCCCACTGGTGAGTTATTAGTTTATAACTTCCTCACCATCAGAACAGTTTAGTTGAGTGTTACCTCCGTTTGATGTAGATAATATTAATGTAACCACCCAACGTCTTTTGGTTGCCCACCAAACGGCCGAAGATGGTGGGATCGATACGGCCCTGGGTGGCTTACAAAAAAACGTTACATCAAATTGAGGTCACACTCGTTTAGTTTGGAGCCACTGCCCTTTAAAACCGGTATCAATCCGTCAGAAACAGTGCATTCGGTGTTTGAATTTAAAGTGCCATCTGACATGGCAGGGGAATATACGTTTTACGCACTTTACGTGCAAAAAAGTAGCAATCCCTTAGTGGTTCCCACTGTTCTGCGCGATAATGCTACGCTAAACTCAATTGCCGCAAAGCGATCCTAGTGCCCGATGTTCGGGCCTAGGCACCGGACAATTATATGTACCTACTGTGGTAACGACAGAGGGTTCACAAACTTTTGAGGTGGACTTACAACCTTACAACTAGAACAAGCTACCCATCCAACAGCGATAGCGAAACCCACCATAAATAATGGAAATAATGATGGGTGTCACAAAGTTCTACCCATTCTTAATAACCGGCTAATGAAACAGCCCCAAAGCTCAATGAGCCAAGGGGCTTTTTTTAGGCCTATCATAAAAAGAGTGTCCATCCATAAACATACGTTTTATCGTTCCCAGCCCAACGATGTGTCATTTCGAGCTTCGCTACCAAATCTGGTATCACTTCAATGGCTGATTTAAACATAAACTGAACGGAAATTGGGAAAGAAATCCGATTTCTTTTAGAACTCGGATTTCTCGCGTTTGTTATTGGCGGTTTGTTATTGGCGAAAACATCGGGTTTTAAGCGACAACACGTTTCAATAAATTCGTACTGGTGTGCCAGTGAATCTGAAACGAAAAAGCTTATTAAGTTATAAACCTCAGAGGTTTGGCAAACCTTAGAGGTTTTTGGCCAAAATATTTATCTGGAATACTCTAATAAAATAGAGAATATTCCTGTCCGGGGAGCAAGCGTAAGATGGGTTTCGCTACGCTTTACCATCGCTCAGGTTCCAACACCAGCGCGTTGGAATACTGTGACGTTCCAGCGTCCCCAAATTAATTTAATACCAAAAGCCCTGTGGCAAGATACCACTGGCGAAAAGCCACGACAGACACTCTGCAAGTTGAGTCTATTCCTGATGCGAATGGCGATGGGATAGCGGATGTGGTGCTGATTTATCCTAACGGTGAACGGCAACTTTTGTTTGTGATTGAATAGGATAGCATCCGTAACGTTTTAAAACAAACGGATACTATCCCTAAGAAGGGATAGCATCCGTAACATGGTGGTGGCCGCTTTGGTGTTTATTGATAGCGAGGGCAAACGCCGTGAGCAACTCATCCCGCCAGCCATTGCTCAGCCTGACGCTTTATACTCGTTGGCTAAAGAGGTTAGTGAAGAAAGTCTCGGATTGGTAAGCTTTAGATTGGGTAGCGACACTTGCAAGGTACGCCTTGCACTCCTGATAGAGCCTGGCGGTATTTTGCAGCCTGGCGGTTTTTTTCAATGCCTGTCGAAATCCGCTTTGGTATTTACTGTTCGTGAAGGCAAACGCCGTGAGCTGCTCATTCCGCCAACCATTGTTCAGCCGGACACTTTATACTCGTTGGCTAAAGAGGTTAGTGAAGAAAGTCTCGGATTGGTAAGCTTTAGACTGGGTAGCCAAACTTAGAAGGGCAACCACAAGGGATTGCCCCTACAATATCGTTTGTTCTTGTAGGGGCAATCCTTTATGGTTGCCCTTTCGACTTCGGCAAAATACCCGAAAATTTATGATTCATTACTTATAACTAATCCTTGTAGTTATTAGTCAAGCTTGCCAACGGTTTTGGTTGCGACTGCGCCTGTGGTTACCATCATCATGGTTATCGTCATCGTCATGGTGCCATTGTCACTTGTTGAAAATATGACAGGTGTCCCATAAACACCGTTGTTGCTGATTATGTAACGGCCATCCGGTAACAAAACCAGTTGATATTCATGTACATCTTGCAATACCAGCCACAATGTTCCATCAGGGTGCTGTTCAACTTGCCAACCTTCATCGTAGTTGCCGAGGTAGGGTGCAACAGTGCTAGGGGGAAAGTTCACCTGCATGATGGCCCGAAGCATTGCGATTTGTGCTAGGAACTGTTGGTATTGAAGGGCATACGCTTCTGCAACGGTTGGTTCGAGGTTATAAACCAATTCAAAGAAACTGTCCCGAACCGCACCTATAAAGTGAGCCGCACTGAAATAACCATCAAAGAAATTTCGATTGGTTAGGATGACGATCCCAACATCTGCGTCTGGGATAAAGGCCATATTCGATACAAAGCCAAAATTTCCCCCGGAATGTCCTATCATTTTCACTCCATTGACTTGTTCAGCAACTACCAAACCCGTGCCGTAGTGAAGCGATTGAGCCAACGGGTACAGTGTGGAGAATGCGGTATTATTTACTATCTCCATTTTAGGTTGTCGTGTTTTCATCACGTTTTTGACGGAAACCACACGGTTGCCATTGGGCGCAATACCCTTATTCAGTTGCGTGATGAGGTAGCGTGCCACGTCCTCCGCATTAGCAGAAATCCAGCCCGCCGGTGCATAGCCCTCAGCGTTCGGCGGATTAGGATTATTTAAAGGGTCAATCGTATTTGTCACGAGGTTGAAGGCATAACCAGTGGCATAGTCACCACCAACCGCTGGCAAGTCAAAAGTGAACCGAGCCGAGTCCATGCCAATGGGGTTGAAAATACGTTCTTGCATCAAGCCATTATAGCCATTGAACAGATCACCATACTCGGCCCCAGAGGCGATGGCCGCAATAAAACCGGCGGAAGCAAAGACGCAGCTGTTGGAATAAAATACCTGACCCAACTCAGCCAAGATCGGAAGCCCTTCCAATGACTCAAGTGTCTCTTCAGCAGAAACGCCATTGAGTGTTATATTGTAAAAGCTCGTAAATGGGTCTTCATCACCTAAGCCGGTGTTCATCTGCATCAGGTGGCGTACCTGAACATTCTGCGTCAGTTCCTCGGTAGGCAGAGTAAAACCAGGCCAGATTTCAACCACCGGTTGCTTCCACTTCAGTAAATCATCGTCAACCAATGTGGCAACCATCGTGGCAGTCATGGGTTTGGTCATTGAACCGAGCTGAAATCGAGTGTAACGCGTGACGGGTTCTTGGTTTTCACGGTTACGCCAACCAAAACCGTTGGCATAGACAATGTCATTACCCTCCACAATGGCAACGGCGACCCCGGGCACATTGTAGGTTGCCATGGCCGCCTGAACGGTGGCCTCAAATGTCCCTAACAAACTATCGGTGATATTATTATCTTCCGCCACACTTTGAGGCGCATTGAGATTTAAGGCTGCGAAGGTGCAGGTGCATAGAGCAAAAGTCGATTTTTTCAGGGTAGTCATCGACAATAAGGATTGAGTTTTGGCAGTAGAGTGGTTACTCACTATGAAAATACTCCGATTTGAAGTGGATTAAATACCTTTTGCTTGATGCTAAAGTTAGGAATTAATAATATAATTATATAATAATCAAAATAGCCTCTCTTCCAAACGGGTTAAATAAAAAAGTTGTTCTTGAAATCTCACCGTAGACTTCAAGGGAGATTTTTACTAACTCCTTTTTCGTCTAATGTTTTGGTAACAATCCCAACAAATTTAAAATAGAGAGACTATATTAGTAATTAATAATACTATCATTTACTACTTAAACATCCATTAATGTGAAAAGTTACCTTGGTCTTTTTCAAAAGCACATCGGCTTGTCAAAAACGCAACGCATCATACGCGAGTCTTTTGACGAATGCAATAATCTAT
>QNER01000179.1 GCA_003646175.1 Candidatus Parabeggiatoa sp. nov. 1 | reverse complement strand
TTGTGCCATTCTTTCAATTGGTGGACTGCTGTTTTGAGGCACCATTGTCCAATGGGAATAATCAGACCCGTCTCTTCGGCTACCGGGAGAAACTGCTCAGGAAACCTTTGGTGTTCTGTTGGCAATGGCCAGCGAAGGTGCGCTTCAACGCCAATAATTTGTTCAGAATCAAGCCCAAGAATGGGCTGATAGTGCAAAGTAAATTCACCACAGGTTAAAGCACGGCGTAGCGCATTTTCTAGTCGCTGGTGTTCCGTGACTAGGACGTTCATCTGTTGGGTAAAGAATCGGTAAGCATTACGCCCACCTTCCTTCGCTTGGTACATAGCGATGTCAGCATTTTTAAGCAAAGTTTCAGCGTCCGCTCCATCTTCAGGAAATAAGGCTATCCCGAGACTACCGGCAATGGTTATCTTATGGTTATCAAGCTTAAACGGCTGAGACAAATTATTTAGAATTCTTTCCGCAATGGTTTTGAGGTTTAACATGCTCTCAATTTGGCCCAGAATAACAGTAAATTCATCACCACCCAGCCGGGCAACCGTGTCATATTCACGGACACAAGCAATCAAACGTTGAGCGGCTTCCTTGAGCAATTGATCCCCCGCCTTGTGACCTAAAGTATCGTTCACCCATTTAAAGCGATCTAAGTCAATAAACATGACCGCCAACTGTTCTTGTTGACGCTTTGCGGTTTGCACGGCATGCGTCAAACGGTCAGAGAATAAGGTTCGGTTCGGTAGTTCCGTCAAAGCATCATAGTGGGCCTGATGCCAAATCAGTTTTTCAGTCTGCTTGCGCTTGGTGATGTCACTGAAAACAGCAACATATTGCACAATCGTGTCACTGGCATCCCTAATCACCACCATGGACACCCACTCAACGTAGACTTCGCCATTCTTGCGCCGGTTCCACAGTTCACCTTGCCACTTCCCCGTTTTAACTAAACTTTTCCACATCTCTTGATAAAATGAAGCATTATGATGCCCAGAATTTAATAGATTAGGATCTTTCCCGACAACCTCATCAAGTGTATAACCCGTAATCACAGTGAAAGCGGGGTTAACCATGATGATATGGTTGTCAGCATCAGTCACGAGAATGCCTTCGGTGCTGGTTTCAAATACCGTTGCTGCCAAACGCTGATTTTCCTCGGCACGCCTTTTTTCGGTGACATCTTCCAGATTCCAAATATAACCATTGGAGAGTGCATTTGGATCAATCACCTTGACTTTGAGACGGCACCAAAACGACGTGCCATCCTTGCGACGCATCAAATGTTCCATTTCATAAGTTGCGCCTTTTTTTATAAGAGGATAGTTCTGAAAACCCACATTGTTGTAATCTTCTGAGGAAGAATACAAGATTTCTGTGGTGTGACCGTTCAGTTCATTTTCCGCATAGCCGCACATTTCTTCTAGCTTGCGGTTGACTCGAACAAACAGCCGTTCCTCATTGATAAATGCAATACCTACCAGCGAGTTATCCAAGATAACCTTCTGCTCGGCAAGGGTGTGAGCCAAAGCCTCCTCAGCCTGTTTCCGCTCAGTAATGTCGATCCCGGTGCCAATGACATACTCAATTTCATTTTTATCGTTTGGAAGCAGCGCATGAGACCAATCGATGAGGCGATGTGTCTTATTTTTGGTTACCCAGTAAATTTCATGTCGCAGTGCTGGACGATTCGTCACAACGAGATTTTTAAAGTATTCTTTGCAGATTTCGATATTTTCTTCACTGAGAAAACAGTCCCAAATATAGTGTTTTTTCACTTCTTCAAAGGTATAACCGGTCAATTTTTCACAAGTGTTATTGAAGCGGACAATACGACCCAATCGGTCAAGAACGAGCACTAGACTAGCAGCGGCACTGATAACCGCATTAGTAAAATCCCTTTCTTTTTTAAGTGCTTCTTCGATCTGTTTACGCTGAGTAATATCGCGAGAAACCACGGCAATGCGAATAACGGAACCTGAGTCGTCAAGCACCGGATAAACACTATGTTCAAACCATAGATCTTCCCTTTCTTCGTCCTCAAATATCATTGGCTGCTTAGTGTGAATAACCTGTTCCACCATGGCAGATCTAGAAGCAGCCACCTCTGGTGCGACCAATTCACAAAGATGTTGATCTACAACCTCATCAACTGTTCGCCCCAACCTCGCTGCGCCTGCGGGATTAATCATGACACAAGTGGTGTCTAATTCGGTCATTACGATGGAATCGGTGGCCGCATTGAGAATAGCACTGAGTGTTTGGGTACTTTCGTGTAGCTCTTTCTCGACTTGTTTGCGTTCAGTGATATCCAGCACGGTTCCAAAAAAATGGCTCGGTTTGCCATTCTCATCACGAAAGAGTTCAGACAACGCGTGTAGATAACGAATGGTTCCGTTTGGGCGGCTGATGCGAAACTCAGTGTCATAAGGTTTGTTAAACTTAATCGTTTGTGCAACGGCGTTTTGTATGATTTTACGATCATCAGGGTGGACAATATTGACGAATTTCTCGTTACTGACTAGATGATTCTCCAGTGGCCATCCCAATATTTTTAAGGTTTCCTCAGAAAAATATCTCGTATTGGAGGTCATATCCCAATCACAATGCCCTAGATGCGCAATGCGTTGTGTTTCAGCAAGATGTGCCTCACTTTCTCGCAGTGCTTGGTTCATCTGCTCGTGTTCAATGGCGGCACCCAAAATATTAGCGGCCGTTTTAAAAGCTTCAATCACGACTGGTAGCCATTCTCTTTCTTCTAAGCAGTCGTCGTATCCTATGAAACCCCACCATTTGTTCCCCACAAAAATAGGGCATACCGCCATAGAAATAATTTCTTGAGTCGCAAAGATCGAAGCTTCTGATTCTGGAAAATCCTTGAGCAAGCCATAAAGAGGTTGACCTTTCCCCAGTATTTCTACCCAACGCGAGAATAGCGGTTCAAAGGGAAAATTCTGTAATTCGGGATTGTCAATTTGTGAGGTGATGCCGTTTGCTACCCATTCATAAAGTTGACTGGTTAACAATAAACCTTCTTCATTATGGTGATTATTGAAGATATAGATGCGACTGGTGGCAACGGCTTGTCCCAAACAGGCCAAGACTTCTTGGATAGGCTCGGCCCAATGGGCGCAAGTGAGGAATTTTTCTGCGGCAAAACTAACCGCTTCCAAAATAGTATCACGGTAGTGCAAGGCATTCTCGGCCCGCCGCTTTTCTGTTATCAGTTGCTGTTTTTCTAGCTCACACTCAATCACTCCCGGCAACAATTCAAGGTAATTATTGTCTGTATCCTTGATGAGGTAATCGCCAGCACCAAGTTTCATCGCTTCAACTGCGATTCGTTCATTACCAGCTCCGGTTATCATAATGGTAGGCACCATGAACTGGCTTTCGGCCAAGCTTTGCAGCACCTGTAGACCATTCATACCCGGCAGATGATAATCGACAGCAATGACATCATACGACTTTTCCTCAAGCTTAGTCAGGCCGTTTTTGCCATCCATGGCAAGATCAACCACATAGCCACGTTGTTCTAATTGCGTTTGAACGCAAGCAGCTGTGACGACATCGTCTTCTATATAAAGGATTCGGGTGGGTTGGACATTGGACATGGCTTTTATCAGTTATCCAGTTATCAATTCCAGGCTAACGTTTTTTATGCACAAAAAACGTTAACCTGGAAATCAGTTATCAGTTCGTCGCGAAAGTTGACAGCTTCGCTATCAGCTAGAGCAAAGAAATCAGTTATCAGTTGTCAGTTATTTTCAGTTTTTAACTGGAAGTGTCAGTCTTCTGAATATATGAACGCCTGAATTTCTCAATTTATTAACTGATGTTACGCACATTGCTTCGACTTATCACAGTTTGTGCAATAAAGCGGAAAGTTACATACCATGATGATGTTTGGTGAAAGGGCGAACAAAGCGGTGCCCTACAATATATAACGATATGTAGGGGCAATCCTTTATGGTTGCCCCGATTGACTCTCGAGCTAGCGTTGTGCGTAATATGAGTTATTAAGTACTGAACTTCTGAATTCCTAACCAGCTAATAACTGTTTTCTCAGAATCCGCTTTTTTTTATGTGAAAAACGGACTGAAGAGAACTGATAACTGTTCACTGATTACCAAGGGGTTGGCATCATATTGTTTAATGCGCCCAACGGGCGTGAGATATGATGTGACAATCTCCCCATATCGTATGACATCACGCCTAATTCTTTGCTCATCATTCCCGTGTGTATTTTAATCTTATCTACATGCACCACCAAAGTATCTAAATCTGCCACGACTTCTTGAAAATCCGTGTGTATATTCGTTATATCTCCCGAAAGTTGTAGCATAGAGTTCTGCATTTTTGTCATATCGGTAGACACATTTTGCATAGATTTATTCACCTGTTCCATGGAAACATGCATTTTTTCTATTGACTGACTTATTTGTTGCGTGGACAGCCCAACTTTTTGTAGGGATTGGTTAGCCACGGTGACTGATTGATTTATCGCCATTACTTCCGTCTTGATGCCGTGTATATCTTTTAGAGATTGATTCATTGTCATCATCTCTGTTTTGATGCTGTGTATATCTTTTACGGCTTGGTTCATTACCATCATTTCGGTTCTGATAGCATGTATATCGTTGGACAGCGGCACAATTTGAGTGGCTACCGTTTTAAAATAACCAGTCGCATAATGCATATCTGTCGTTACCACATAAATTAGAAAAAACACATAAGCTGCCACAATGATGACTATAAGCGTCACGACTGAAAGCAATTTTTCAAAAAACTGATAGCGGCAGTGGCGTTTTTCAAAATCCTTATGCAATACTTCTAACAGAGATTGTATATTTTGCATTTCCCCAGACTCGCTCGCAGGGGGTGTTTTGTGGTTTTCTGTCATGTTGGAGATATTCAGGCTGTTTATATAAGTTTAGACTATATTATTATATTATATATTATTAAATATACCTTGGCTTTTTGACGAATAGCGAATAGCGAATGAGTCACAGGAGTCCAAACTTAAGTTTGGACAGTTCCAAGATAAATCTGGCCGACTCCTTTTACCCGTCAATAAAACATTGATAAAGTACTAGGCAAAAATTGACAAGAATGTGATTTTTTATAAATCAATAACTTAACAGTGTTCAAATACCCGATAACTTATGCCAAGGTACTTATTATATTATTGCACAGAGGCCATTCGTTATTCGCTATTCTTTATTAGAGAATTAGTGCCGTTTTGCATAAGGCAGAGTGTATTCGTTTTCCGTTGGTGTCGAATCGATGCTTTCTGGTTTTGCAAAGATAGGATTGCACCAATCCACTTGGTGCCCAAAAATCATTTGCCCAGTCGTGGCTCAAAAAAAACTCTGAAGTTTGTTTAAAAGACACGGGAGGAACTTTTTGAGGCTGGTAATAGGTAATGGGTAATAGGTAATAAGGCAACTCGCAAAAAATAAAATAATATACCAGTCAGGGGCAACCATAAAGGATTGCCCCTACAGTCATCTTATGTTTGTAGGGGCAATCCGTAGCGTAAGCCCTTCAAGTAGGTGGTATATTAATTTTTTGGAATTGCCTAAGTAGTCAACTCCTTTTTAATGACACAAGCGTCCGCTATCTATAAGTTATTGAATTAACTTATGGTTTACCGTAAAAAACTCATTTTCAAGAAGTAGCAGCCAGAAAATGATATCGATCCCATTACCCATTACTTGGGGTGGTAAAAATGAGGTTCCATTTGGTATTAAAACTTGAGCCCATTTTTATTTCATTGTTTATAGTTTCTAAAAAACAATCAATTACCGATATGCTTTTCATTCACAATTTTCACCACTCCACCCATTACCCCTTCTGCCCATTTAAAACGAGTTTTGCAAGAGGCTCAATAATAACTTTAGGCGATTTCTCCAAAAGATATACCAAGGGTGCGATTTCCAAAATCAATTTTGGACTCCTTTACACGGTTCTTGGAGTCCAAAATTGATTTTGGAAATGGTCCATTTTTTCCCAGAAATCGCGTTAATAAGTGTTGATTTTTTTATGGTTTAACAAAAAACAATTTATCAGAGCATGAAACATACACATTGTGATTTATTCGCTATTCGCTATTAGACGAATTAACCAAATTGGCGAAATTACTTGATACACCAAATGGTAAAAACTTCTTGGTTTATTTGGCTAGATAAAATGCAAATTAAGGCTTGAATCGTAATAAAAAAAAGGGTAGTCCCTACAAACCAATAGAAGTGTTCAAATCGTGATAATTGGGAAGTGGTAATTGGTAATTTGGATTGCTTAAAAATCAAGGCCCAAATGGGGCCCGATTTAAATGCCTTTATGACCAAAAACATTATCAAATGCAAATTTGAAAACAAGCGAACCATCAATATAAGTCATTGATTTTTAAGACCAGCATCATTTTGTCGGGACTACCATTAAAAGATAGTATTTAATGCGAATTAAGACTTGAAAAACCCATTGAAAAAAAAACGATTAAGCCCACTAACAAAAACAACAGCGTATGCATTTCTAAAGGGTTTTATAAAGCACAAAGATTTTAACTCTTAATTCGCATATAAAAGGGGAAAGGGGATCGGTTCAAGAGACGGTAGATTTTCAAAAAAAGGAGTCAAAAATTTTAGCTTACGATACTCCGCCTAAAGGCGAAACGTCATTACAAAATTTATCGAACTGTGTGGCTGGGGGGGGTTGTGTGGGGGGGGTTAGCTCAAAGCATCCACCGAAACGCTGATGGTGGATGACTACATTTCTGCGTTTAACCGAGTGGTTGAAAAACTTTTGGCGATTTTTTACCGCCGCTGGGGAAGGGATGGGAGATGGATAAATGATAATTACCAATGACATGGTAAATGGTGCCGGCGAGACGAATCGAACGCCCGACCTGTCGATTACGAATCGACTGCTCTACCATCTGAGCTACGCCGGCTGAAAGTGAATGGAAGGCATTCTACAATGCGTTATTGCAAAAAGCAAGCACTATTTAAATATTTTTTTAACTTGGCGCAAGCGGTAACATTTTCTCAGGAGGCAAAGCCCGCGTCAGTAAATAAAATAATGCCCGTAAACTGGTATCACTGCTGGTGACAAAATTGCTAACCAATATCGTCGCTTTCACGCTGCGCCGAGAAATTTTAACTTGTTGACCCGAACAAAAATCGCGCTGTTTTAAAATGCGCCGCAAAGTCAGTATCGCCATCCCCAAAGCCCATAAACAGAAACGACGAATACCGGTTTCATCTGGCGGAATCAGCAATGTGTAGCGCAAGGCATTATGCAAATGCGTGTGGGCAACGCCAATCAACTCTGTCAAACCTTCACCAAAAGCAGGCTCATAATGCCCCGGCGACAGATTTGTCAAGTCAAACCCCACCCCGGCAAACACTTCTCGCGGTAGCCAGCAGGCACCACGCCGATAATCTTCCCAAATATCTTTAAGAATATTAGTCATTTGTAACGCTTGCCCAAATGATACTGCTAATTTTTGTAAGGACGCTTTATGTTGGGCAATGCGTGGCGAGTAATCACAAAATAAGTCCGTGAGCATTTCACCAACCACGCCAGCCACATAATAACAATAACGATCCATTTCTGGCAAGTCTTTTAAACCCTCAAAGCTACTATTTTGCTGAAACTCGGCCATCCCTTCAGCCATGATACGCACACAGCGGTACAATGCAGCACGTTGTGGTGGCGTAAAGCTCTGAGTCAGACGGATCACGCGGGACGTGTTAAAAATCAACTCTTTTTCAGCCGCTGATGTGCTATCAGAAAGTAAAGAAAATAGAGCTTGACTGAGTGCCTTTGGGCAAGATTCGCCGGCAACCACTTGAATAAATTCTTGAGAAAACTGTTTTTTTTGAGCGGGTGTTAAATTCGGCTCATCTTCTATCGTGTCAGCAATCCTGCATAATAAATACCCGTTACTAACCACTTTGCACAATGCTGGTGGCAATTGTGGAATAGTTAATGCAAAGGTTCGAGAAACCCCTTCTAAAATCTGGTATTGGTACGCAAGATCATCTGTAGTATGTTGAATCATTTGTCTATTCTATCAGGAGATCACAATTTCATCGACAAATATGACATGTCTACTAATGATGTCGAAATGAAAATACTGGGCCAACTAGATTGTCACAACCCTTTATCCCTTCACCTAATGGAAGCTTGGGGTTACTTTCAGGTAATGGCATCAAAACCACCGCCCCAAGCCATAACGGATAGTATCCCTTCTCAGGGATGCTATCCGTGAAGTTAGAGTTTTGTCCGAAAACGCGAGGGGCATAATACTTGAAAAAAAAATTTCAGTCAAGTGAGGCCTGACCTCAGAGGTTTGGCAAACCTTTGAGTCTTGACATGTTTCTAGCCACCTTTAAGGATTTTATACTGGAAGTACAGCGGATTGACGGATTTGACGGATTTAATAATTAATCCTGAAAATCCTGGCAGCCTGAAAATCCTGATTCAGACAGATTGGGATGATTATTTTTTGGGAATTCCCTAAGTAACGAAGCCAAAAAGATTTATTTGGAATATACCCTGTCAAAAACATTTATAAGTCACTTCTTCCGCCATTGACATCAAATACATTACGGCTTTTTGGGTTAATCTGTACGACTTTAAATACCCGCTTGTCAATCATCACCGCAAAAATAATAAAGGTGAAGACAAATGATGCGCCTATACAAAGCAGTGAAGCCTGAAATAATGTCAGCGAAAACATAAGGGAAAGAATATATCCGGCCCCTATGAATATGCCAGTCGATATAGTTATCAAAACGATAACCAGAAGAAGAAAGATTGGGCCTTTAAATATTGATCGCACTTGTGATGTCCCCTAACATAAAATATCATTAACACTATCAAGTTTGAGGTAATTAAAGCCTTTTGGTTCGTTGCGCCTCTCAATATTGCTACCTCCAACTTGGATAAAATCAACACTGGCGTTTCTGGCAGCGATGTAATCACCGGTTGAGTTGCCAATGTACACACTTTCTTTAAGCCCCACTTTGAGCCTTTTAACACACGCCAAAATGGGTTCGGGGCTTGGCTTTTCAGCGATTAATTGCCCTTGTGCATTTTTACTGCCTACACTGATAATAAAATATTCATTTTCAATAAACTCGCCAACCAAACCATTGACATTTTTTAACGTGTAAAGTGCCTCATCAGTGGGGCGGCTGGTGACAATCGCAATTTTTACACCAAGTGCCTTGAGCGCCGGAAAAAATTGATCAATGTACATTTTTTTTTCGGCGGTATCAATTAAACCATGCCCATTGAAAGGGGGATTGCCAACGTAAATATTTTGAAAAAAATCTTTTATTTCAAGATATTGTGCGGATTCTGCATTGATTTGGTTCAGTTTTTGATTTGTCAAAATTTCCTCCCATTTTTCGGCGGAAAACTTTTTGACTAACTCAATTAAAAGCCAAGTCACATTCCAATCGTTATTGACCCCATAAGAAATGCCGTGAGCTCGCACCAAACTGAGATGTTCGTCGTTCACCTTGGCTGACGTAAAATGTTTAACCGTGTTTTTTATCGCGTCATCGTAAGATTGGGACGTGTCAATCAACGTATCATCGACATCAAAGATGAGGGCTTGGTAAATTTTATTGTTGATTTTAATGGACATAATAAGAATTATACTGGAATAAAGCCTTTAAGCGGTAATCGGGGTCGAGCTTTTAGGCCAATGCCATTAACTTAAGGGCAACCACAAGGGATTGCCCCTACGAACCAGAGCAAAATGTAGGGGCAATCCTTTATGGTTGCCCTTTCGAGGTTCAGGTTTTTGCGCGCAAAAACCTGAACCTCGAAAACGAAGGTGGCATTGAGCTTTTAGGCAGGCAGGACGTTTTGCGCTCACGCTTTGATTCCATTCTCTTTCATAAACTCCCTTTAGTGGAAGGCATAATATTTTGCATTCGCGAATCAAGTTCTACTGCCATGCGTAGTGCCCGCCCAAATGCTTTGAAAACCGTTTCAGCAATATGATGAGCATTCCTACCCCGTAAATTGTCAATATGCAGCGTCACTAAAGCATGGTTGACAAAACCTTGAAAAAACTCATGGAATAAATCCACATCAAACTCACCAATCTGGGCGCGTGGAAAATTAACATGATATTCTAATCCCGGCCGTCCGGAAAAATCTATAACCACCCGTGACAGGGCTTCGTCCAACGGCACATAAGCATGACCATAGCGGCAAATGCCTTTTTTATCTCCAAGTGCTTTCGCAAAGGCTTGCCCTAAAGTAATGCCAATATCTTCTACCGTGTGGTGCGCGTCGATATGTAAATCACCTTTAGCGATAATCTCTAAATCTATTACCCCATGCCGCGCCACTTGATCCAGCATGTGTTCAAGAAATGGCACACCCGTCTCGAAATGGGATTTGCCGGTACCATCAAGATTGAGTTGCACGGTAATTTGGGTTTCAAGGGTATTGCGTTGGACGTTGGCAGTGCGTTCAGTCATGTCTATTTATTCCTTTACTCTATTCATTGTTATTCATATCATAAATTTGGAAAAATACCAAGTTACCACAAAGCTCAATCAATTGGTTCAAATGTGGCAATCGCATTAATGGTGTGTTGCAAACAAGATTAATAAAAATAGGATTTGTCCCAGGAGTACAAGGCGAACCTTGTACGAAAAACGGCAGAATATGAAAAGGAGTACAAGGCGAACCT